>CAYMRO010000167.1:0-4775 GCA_964392875.1 uncultured Demequinaceae bacterium | reverse complement strand
CGCCGGCGCCGCCGCCGCGAGCCATTCCACAAAGGTGTCAATCTCTGCCGCCGTGATGGTGAGCGCCGGTACCAGTCGCAGCGTGTCCGGGCTTGGCGCATTGACGATGAACCCGTTTTCAAGCGCGGTAGCCGCGATCGCGGCGGCCACGGGAGCGGACAGCGCGGCGCCGAGCATGAGCCCCTCGCCTCGCACTTCCGTCACAAACGGCAGGGCGCCAAGGGCCGCACGCGTGTGCTCGCCAACGCCCTTGACGTTGGTCAGCACGTCTTCCTCCTCGAGGATGCGCAAGGTCGCGAGCGCCGCTGCAGTGGCGAGCGCGTTGCCGCCAAAGGTGCTGCCGTGCTCGCCCTTGACCAGCAGGGTCGCGGCCCACGGGCCAAATGCCACGACCGCGCCAATCGGCATTCCTCCACCAAGGCCCTTGGCGAGAGCCATGACATCGGGCACCACACCGTGTAGCTGGTGGGCAAACCAAGCACCTGTGCGGGCAACGCCGGTTTGAACTTCGTCAAAGGCCAGTAGAGCGCCCGACGCGGTGGCAAGTTCACGCGCAAGCGTCAAGTATTCGGTGGACAGCGGGTACACGCCGGACTCGCCCTGAATGGGTTCCAGCACGATGGCGGCAAGGTCGTCCCCTGCGGCCGCTCGCAACGCGTCCATGTCTCCACGCGGCACAAACTGCACGCCTGCGGGCAGCGGCTCGAACGGGGTGCGGATGGATTCCTTGCCCGTGAGCGCGAGCGCTCCCATGGAGCGTCCATGGAATGAGCCCTCGAGGGCAACGATCCTGGTACGGCCCGTCTTCCGGGCCATCTTGAAGACGGCCTCCATGGCCTCGGTACCGCTGTTGGTGAGGAAAGCGCGAGACCCGGCCGGAGCGTCGGACAACTGCAAGAGCCGCTCGGCGAGCGCTATCTGCGGCTCCGTGGCGAAGAAATTCGAGGCCTGCGCGAGCGTGCCAGCTTGCGAAGCGATGGCTGCCACCCAACCCGGGTGGGCGTGACCCAATGCGTTTACGGCGATGCCGCCAAGGAGATCAAGGTAGCGGTTGCCGTCGGCATCCCACACGTATGAGCCCTCGCCACGCGCGAGCACCCGCTGAGGCGTGCCAAAGGTCGCCATGATGGACGCCTCGTAACGCTCGAGCGCCGCCTGGTCCTGGGCCAGTTGCGCACTCATGTCCACAGCTCCTTGTCCGGCAACACCATGGTGCCGATACCGGCGCTCGTGAAGACCTCGGAGAGCATGGAGTGCGCTTGGCGGCCGTCGATGACGTGGGCTTGCGGCACTCCCCCGCGAACGGCACGCAGGCATGCCTCCATCTTGGGCTTCATGCCGGATTCGAGCGTGGGGAGCAGCTCCTCGAGGCCGCCAGCGGTGATCTGGCGCACGAGCGAGTCCCGATCCGGCCAATTGCGGTACAGGCCCTCAACGTCGGTCAGCACAATGAGTTTGCGTGCGCGCAGCGCAACGGCGAGTGACGCCGCAGCGGTATCCGCGTTGACGTTAAGCACGGTGGTTGGGTCGTCGATGTCTGGTGCAACGGTGCTGACAACAGGAATGCGGCCGGCCTCGATGATGTCCAACACGGCAGCCGGATTGACCTTGACCACGTCGCCAACGAGGCCAACGTCAACGGCCTCTCCGTCCACCGTCGCGGGGCGCCGTTTGGCCTGCAGCAGCCCGGCGTCCTCACCGGAGAGGCCTACGGCGTGCGGCCCATGGTCATTGATGAGGCCAACGAGCTCGCGCGATACCTGACCCGTCAGCACCATCCGCACCACGTCCATCGCCTCCGGCGTGGTGACGCGCAAACCGCCTTTGAATTCAGATTCAATCCCGAGCCGGGTCAGCATGTCCGAGATCTGTGGCCCACCGCCGTGCACCACAACGGGATGCAGGCCAAGCAGCCGCAAATGGACGATGTCTTGCGCAAAGGCGCGCTTGAGGGTGTCATCAATCATGGCGTTGCCGCCGTACTTGATGACCACAACGGCGTCACGGAAGCGCTCTATCCACGGCATAGCGTCAATGAGCACGCTTACCTTCTGCTGAGGCGTGAGGTCAGGAATGTCGATTTCGCTCATGTGGAGTAGGCGCTGTTCTCGTGTACGTAATCGTGAGTGAGGTCGTTAGTCCAGATGGTGGCGGACGAGGCGCCGGCGTGAAGATCAACCTCTACGAGCACCACGCGGCTGCTCAGGTCAACCAGCTCGCGGGGTTCGCCAACGCCGGCCTTGCGGCACACCTGAACGCCGTTGATGGTGACGTCGATTCCGGAGGCGTCAAAGGGCGCCTGGCGCACCGAGACCGTGCCTGCTGCGGAAATGACGCGGCCCCAATTGGGATCGCCGCCAAATACGGCAGCCTTGAACAGATTTGACCTCGCGATGGCCCGCCCTACGGCCTCGGCGGCCTCCTCGGTTGACGCGCCAACTACGGTCACGGCGATGTCGTGAGTGGCGCCCTCGGCATCGGCAACTAGTCCGCGCGCAAGCTCGGCACAGACTTCCGTAAGGGCCGCCTCAAACTCGTCGATGCCAGGCATGATGCCCGACGCTCCGCTCGCCATCAGCAGCACGGTGTCGTTGGTAGACATGCAGCCATCGGAGTCCACGCGGTTGAGAGTTGTGCGCACGGCCTCCGTAAGCGCGGCGTTGGCGCGGCCCGGATCCACCACGGCATCGGTCGTGATGACGCACAGCATGGTCGCGAGGCCCGGCGCCAGCATCCCTGCGCCCTTTGCCATGCCGCCAATTGCCCAGCCATCGCGTTGAACGGTGGACTGCTTGGTCACGGTGTCCGTGGTGAGGATGGCGGTTGCCGCATCGGCATCGCCGTCTGCAGAGAGCGCGGCTCCGGCTGCCTCAACGCCACTCAGCAGGATGTCCATGGGCAGCCGCTCACCAATAAGTCCGGTGGAGCATACGGCCACGTCGGCGGCCGAGACGTCCCGTGCCGCGAGCACCTCCGCGACCTTCTCAGCGGTGCGGTGGGTGTCCGCGAAGCCATCGGGACCCGTGGCCGCGTTGGCGCCCCCGGAGTTGAGGATGACGGCATCTACGCGCCCATCCGAGACCACCTGACGCGACCACGCAACGGGCGCCGCAAACACGCGATTGGTGGTGAACACCGCGGCACCAACATGGAGCGGGCCCTCGTTGACAACGAGCGCAACATCGGGCTTCCCGGACGGCTTGAGGCCGGCGGTGACGCCCGCTGCCACGAATCCTGCGGCCGCGGTGACGCTCATGGTGCTACTCCAATGACTGACAGGCCGGTGGTCTCCGGCAGGCCGAGCGCGATGTTCATGGACTGCAGCGCGGCACCGGCCGTGCCTTTCACGAGGTTGTCGATGGCGCACACCACAACAACGCGGCCCGCCTTGCCGTCAACCACCACCTGCATGAGCGCGGTGTTGGCGCCGAGCGTTGCGGCTGTGGACGGCCATTGGCCCTCGGGAAGCAAGTGCACAAACGGCTCGTCCGCATAGGCCTCCACCCACGCGGAGCGAACGGCCTCCACATTGACGCCTTCCGCAAGCGGCGCGGTCACGGTCGCGAGGATGCCGCGAGCCATGGGGACGAGCGTGGGCGTGAAGGAGAGGCGCACGTCCTGAGCGCCAGCCTGCTCCAGGTTCTGGATGATCTCCGGGATGTGGCGGTGCGAGCCACCCACGGCATACGGCATCGCTGCGCCCAGCGCTTCGGAAGCGAGATACGCGGTCTCCAGCTTCTTCCCTGCGCCGGAGTAGCCGTTCGCCAGCACGGCAACGATGTCTGAGGGATTGACAACGGCCGACGCCACGCCCGGCTGGAGCGCGAGCGTCACCGCGGTGACATTGCAGCCAGGCACGGCGATGCGCTTGACTCCAGCAAGTGCGGAACGCTGGCGACCGTCTTGGGTGATGAGTTCGGGGAGGCCATAAGGCCAGGTACCAGCGTGGTCACCGCTGTAATAGGCGGTCCATGCGCCGGGATCGGCAAGGCGGTAGTCCGCGCCGCAGTCAATGACGAGCGTGTTGTCCGGCAACTGCTGCGCGATCTCGGCGGACTTTCCGTGCGGCAGCGCGAGCACCACTACGTCGTGCCCTGCGAGGTTCTCCGGGGTGGTCTCCTGCAGCACGCGGCTCGCGAGCGGCAACAGGTTGGCGTGGTGGACACCCAGGGTGTCGCCAGCGGATGAGTTGGCGGTAAGCGCGCCAAACTCAACATCGGGATGGGCGCTGAAAACCCGCAGCACCTCGCCGCCTACGTAGCCGGACGCGCCGGCAACAGCTACGGAAATCGCCATATGCATAACTATACATCCGAATGCATAAAGGGACAACGATGCGTTGGGGTCGCAGCGGGCACGGCAGAATAGCGGCCATGCAGAACTTCAGGTTGCGGGTCATGCGCGAGGCGGATCTGCCCCAGGTGCGCGAGCTCAATGACTCGGCAGCGCCCGCAATCAATCCGCTTACGGAGGCGGAACTCGCCGCACTCTTTGAGATGTGCGACGTGCGCCTGGTGTCCACTGATCGCAACCACCAATTGCTCGCCTTCATGCTGAGCATGGGCACGGGTCAGCCCTACAGCTCAGAGAACTACAGGTGGTTTGAGGACCGCGGCGTGCGCCACCAGTACATCGACCGCGTGGTGGTCTCGCCCGGGCCGTGCACGCCCAACGAGGCCGGGATCAGCGTCGAGGTGATGCGCCGCTTCCCCGAGGCCGGCGTGAAGTCGCTCGGCGTCTGCCTCGGGCACCAGTCGATGGCGCAGGCGTTCGGC
>CAYMRO010000166.1:0-4815 GCA_964392875.1 uncultured Demequinaceae bacterium | reverse complement strand
GAGTGAGCTCGTGGACGTCACTCCGGGAGCCGATCATCATCCCGCGTGGGATCAACCGGGAGTTCACGACATCGTCCGACGCTGGCGCGCGCTGGGCGATGAGGCGGACGGGGGGAGCCGGTACTGGGTTGGCGAGGTGTGGGTGACGGACGAGGCGCTCGCGAGGTACTTGGCACCCGACGAGTTTCACCAAGCGTTCGCCTTCGATCTCATGGTGCAGCCTTGGCATGGCCCTTCGCTGAGGTCCGCAATCGAGCGTTCCGCAGCGCTCGCCGGCGCCGGCGCGCCCGCCTGGGCGCTGTCCAACCATGACGTGCATCGCGTAGCCACTCGTTACGGCCAGCTTCAAGACCTCGGTACGCCGGACCCCGCCGACTTGATCGGTGCTGCCCGGCGCCGAGGCCCGGTGGACGCCGCCTTGGGAATCCGCAGAAGCCGGGCCGCAGCGCTGCTCCAGTTCGCCCTTCCGGGCACCATCTACCTGTACCAGGGCGAGGAACTCGGCTTGCCTGAAGTTCTGGATTTGCCCGACGCTGTTCGCCAGGACCCCATGTGGTTCCGGTCGGGCGGTGCTCAGCTTGGTAGGGACGGCTGCCGCGTGCCCTTGCCTTGGCGGCGGGACGCACCGCATTTTGGTTTTTCGGACACTCGCAGCGCGCAGGAGCGGATCAGTGCGCCATGGCTTCCGCAACCAGCGGAGTTCGCGCTGTACTGTGCAGACGATGAAAGAGTTGATCCAGCGTCGGTCTACGCGGTGTATGCCGCGGCAATCGCCGCACGCCGGCGTCATTTTGCGGGAAGCGAGCCTATCGACTGGATCACATCGCAAGAAGGGGTGCTCGCGTTTCGTCGCGGCAACACCGCTTGCGTCGTCAACACCCTGGACACCGATGTTCCGCTTGCCATCTCGGGGACCACTGTGCTGACATCGGTTCCCATGCCAAGTGGCGTGCTTCAAGCGAATGGTGCCGCGTACGTGGTCCTGGAAGGCGAGTAAAGGTGAGCCCTGCCAAAGTGACGATGCGGGATGTCGCTCAACGTGCGGGCGTGTCCACCGCGGCCGTCTCCTATGCCTACACCCAGCCCACTCGCCTCACGGCTGAGACGCTCGAGCGGATCCGGTCCAGCGCCCGTGAGCTCGGCTACGTTCGCGATTGGTCCGCGCGCGCGTTGCGCAGGGGCAAGACGGACACGGTGGGCCTGGTCCTGCCGCAGTCGGTCGATGACGCGCTCCAAAATGCTTACTACCCACGCTTTGTGCAGGGCGTGGGTCGCGTGTGCCGCGAGAACCGCCTCATGCTGTTACTGGTCCCACCCGCCGATGCCCTTGGTGGTAACTCGATAGCAGAGGCGGCAGCAGACGGTTTCATCGTGGTTGGCCTTGTCGCGGAGCGTGACGAGGTGGCGTCACTGCGCGCGCGTCAGGCGCCCATAGTGCTTGTGGACAGCGAACCGGTTGCTGGGATTCCGCTTGTGGCCGTTGACGAGCGCGCGGCGATGACGGAGCTCGCGGGGCGTTTGCTCCGCCTTGGGCATCGGCGGTTTGGAATCGCGGGAATCGAGACAGGCGAGGCCGCGGGGCATTCGGCGTGGCAGGGGCCCATGCGTCACAGGTGGGACGGTGTGCTTGACGCCGTTGCGCACGCTGGCCTTCCCGATGGTGCGGTGACGCTTGCGGTGGTTGAGGTGGGGAGTTCAATCGCGGGCGGCACAGAGGCCTTCACGCGGTTGTGGGCGAATCCCCAAAGGCCCACCGCAATCATTGCTTTCAGCGATGAGATCGCGCTGGGAATCATGAGCGCGGCGCGTTCCGCCGGAGTGGCCTTGCCGCAGGACCTCTCGGTCACGGGATTCGACGATCTCGATGCGGCGAGTCACGCTTCTCCCGCGCTCACAACGGTGCGTCAGCCCATCGTTGAGAAGGGCAGTCTCGCCGCTCAGCAGCTGGTGAATCTCATGGCGGGGGACTCGCCCCCCGAGCTCACGGTCCTTCACGCCTCGGTTGTTGAGCGCGATTCCGTCGCCGCACCCTCGCGTAACTAGCGCCGTATCCAAATTGTGATGTTCCCCGCTTGACGGGTGGAACCACTTACGGGTAGAACTTGTTTTAGTTCTAAAGTTAATCGATACACAGCGCTCATGCAGCGCGGAACGATGAGGTTCCCTTGCCCACGATGCACGCCGATATCAACCGGTCCGCCATCCTCGCCCAGTTGGGCGCACGTGGCTCGCTGTCGCGCATCGAACTGGCCGACATCCTTGGCGTATCGCCGGCCCTCATTACGCAGCTGGTGAAGGACCTCGTTCACGACGGCCTCATCCACGAGGCGGGTAGGGCCGATTCCAGCGGCGGTCGCCGTGCGATCCGCTTGGAACTGAGCGTCGACGTCGGCACCGCGATTGGCATCAAGGTTGCAGCGGATCACGTAGTCGCCGTTGAGGTGCGCATCGACGGAACCGTGGTGCGCTCGGTCAGCGAGCCGTTCGTGGCCGATGCCCGCGACGCCGTTGCGGTGCTCGTTGGGCACGTCAAGCAGTTCATTGCTAACGCGGGCGAGCGTCAGATCCTTGGCGTTGGGGTTGGCGTGCCCGGAACGGTCGCGGATCCAGAAGCCGGCATTGTCGACTCCACCCAGCTGGGCTGGAACGGGGTGCCGCTTGGGCGCGAACTGCGTTCGGCACTTGGCCTTCCCGTGCTCGTGGACAACAACGTCAACGCCGTTGGCCTTACTCAGATGCTTTACGGCTCCGCGCAAGGCTGCGAGGACGTGCTCGTCGTGACGATCGGCACCGGTGTAGGCGCAGCACTCGTGCTCGACGGCAGCATTCGCCGCGGCAACGCCGGCGCCGCAGGGGAAATTGGCCACGTTCCCGTGGTGAACGGTGGCAGGACATGCCACTGTGGCAATCGCGGCTGCCTGGAGACGGAGATTGGCGAAGCCGCTTTGCTTGCGCGCGGCGAGGAGGCGGGAATTCTCGCGGCTGGCGCCTCGATCGTGGCCCTGCGCAGGCTCGCGGACGACGGCAACCTTGCCGCCACCACCATTTTCGCCGACGCTGGGCGCACCTTTGGCACCACGCTCGCGGGAGTTGTCAACACCGTGGCGCCGGGTGCCGTCATTTTGCTGGGCGAGGGCGTTGCGTCGTGGCGCCACTGGCAGCCCGGCTTCGACGCGGCCTTTCGCGGGTCCCTCAACCAGTACATGCGGTCTGTTGAACTGCGCATCGAGGACTGGAGCGATGACAGGTGGGCGCAAGGCGGGGCGTGCCTCGTGTTGGCCACGCCGTTTGGCGCCATGAACACCGCAGGCGAACAGGGCCGGCTCGTGCGTCAGCGCTTGTCCGTGGTGACTGCGCGGGAGGCGATGTGACCAACATCGTCGTCGAGGAGCCGCAACAGGCAAGCGCCGCTGCAGCGTTGCCGCGCCGTAGGCGCTGGCGCCACCCGCGTTACTACGTGACCGTTGCGGCCTTCCTTGCCCCGTCGGCAATTCCCTTGCTGCTGCTGGTGTATTACCCGATGGTCCAGGCCATGTGGACGTCGCTTCACGACTGGAACCTCATCGGACCCAAGAAGTGGGTGGGCATCGCCAATTACGAAGTGCTCCTCACGGACTTCGGCACGGCGCGCATCTTCTGGCACTCAGCGCAATACATCATCGGCTACATCCCGCTCGTTTTTGTGGGCGGTCTCGCCGTGGCACTCGCGCTCAACACGGCGCTCAAGGGCCGGAACTTCTTCCGCGGCGTCTACTTTCTGCCTGTAGTGACGAGCTGGATCGCCGTATCTCTCGTGTGGAAATGGCTCCTCAATCCCCATTCGGGTGCGGTAAACACAGTCCTCGGCTGGTTCGGCATCGAGGGTCCCGGCTGGTACATCGACCCGCACTGGGCGATGCCCTCCATCGTCGTCGCGTCGGTGTGGAAGGACGTTGGCTTTGTCATGGTCATCCTCCTGGCGGGACTACAGGCGATCCCTGCGGAAATCGAAGAGGCGGCCATTCTGGATGGAGCCGGCTGGTGGCGCAGGCTCATCAGCGTCACGTTGCCGCTGCTGTCACCCACGACGTTCTTTGTGCTGATCATCTCCCTCATAGGTGGCTTCCAGGTCTTTGACCAGGCGTACGCCATGACAGCAGGTGGCCCTAACGACGCCACTCGAACGGTGGTGCTGGAGATCTACGACCTGACCTTCCGCTACGGACAGGCGGGCATGGCTTCCGCCCTGTCGATGCTCCTGTTCGTGGTGATCCTGGCATTCACCGCCATTCAATTGGTGGGCCAGCGCAGGTGGGTGCACTATGCCTGACCTACGGATGTCCGGCGCACGGACCCGCACCCCGCAGCCCGGCGACGAGGTGCAAAAGGAGCACTCGGGCCGCGTTGGCAGGGTGATCCTCATCATGGCCGTGTCCCTGGGCGCGGTGATGATGTTCTTCCCCTTCCTATGGACCGTCATCACGTCGTTCTCGTCGGGACTGGGCCTCAGCGCCAAGCCCAGCCTCATCCCACAACAGCCGTCACTCGACGCGTACCGGATTCTTTTCTTGGACCTGCCGTTTGCCCGGATAATCGCGAACTCGTTGGCGATCGCCCTCGTGGTGACGTTCGCGCAAGTGCTGACGTCGGCCCTCGCGGCGTACGTCTTCACGCGCATGCCCTTCAAGGGCCGCGGCGTCATCTTCGCGCTCTACCTCGCGACGATGATGATTCCTGGCCAGGTGCTGTTGGTGCCTCAGTTCGTCATCATGAAGGACCTTGGGCTCATCTGCATGACCGCAGCTTCGATGTCAAAATCCGGCTCTCGGAAGAAAA
>CAYMRO010000165.1:0-4823 GCA_964392875.1 uncultured Demequinaceae bacterium | reverse complement strand
AGTCCAACCTGAAGGTTATCCATCTTAAAAATATTCACTTTCTCCAATTCTCAATTGGTTTCGGCATCCGCCGTCACCGCGATGGTCCCCGCATTGGCGTTCTTGAGCACGTTGAGTCCCTCGGCGTATGCCGCCATGAGTCCGTACTCAATGCCGTTGTGGACCATCTTCACAAAGTGGCCAGCGCCAGTGGCGCCGCAATGCAACCAGCCCTGCTCGGCCGCCGTGGGCTCTCCCTCGCGACCGGGCGTGCGGCTCGCCGCGTCCACTCCGGGCGCGATCGTGGCCCATATGGGCGCCAAGTGCTGAACCACCTCGGTCTCGCCGCCAATCATGAGGCAGAACCCGCGCGTGAGCCCCCACACGCCGCCTGACGTACCGCAATCGACAAGATGCAGCTTCTTCTCCGCGAGCATGGCCGCGTGGGCGATGTCGTCCCTGTAGTAGGAGTTGCCGCCGTCAATGATGATGTCGCCGGGTTCCAGCACCTCGGCGAGGCTCGCGATGACGCTCTGGGTGATCACGCCGGCGGGCACCATGACCCACACCGCACGGGGTGCCGCGAGCGCCGCCACAAAATCTGCCACCTCCGGCACCGCTATGGCGCCCTCGGCCGCCAAAGCCGCTATAGCGTCGGGCGAAACGTCATGCACTGCCACCTCGTGGCCGTCACGCATGAGGCGACGCGTGAGCCCGGCTCCCATGCGCCCAAGGCCAATCATTCCCAGCTGCATCAGTTCTCCTTCAAGGTTGGCACATGCCATTCGTCATTGTCTGCGAGGAGGTCGTTGGCCTCTGCTGGGCCCCACGTGCCCCGCTTGTACGGGATCACGGGTGGGTGGTTGGTGAGCACGGGTTCCACCACGGCCCACGCCGCCTCCACGGCCTCCTCAGTTGAATACAGGGCGCGGTCGCCTTCAAGGGCGTCCGTAAGTAGGCGTTCGTATGGCGGGCGCTCCTCGGGGTGCTCCGTGCCAACCACGAGCTCACGCGTGTCACCCACAAACTCTTCACCGGGCGTCTTGACGCGCGCTCCGAGCGCGATTTCCGAGTCCGGCTGCAGGCGAAAGCGCAGGTAGTTTGGGTGGTGCTGGGGTGACACCGCATCCTCGAATAGCGCTTGCGGTGGGCGCTTGAAGGTCACCATGATCTCGTGTGCGGTGGCGCCCAGCGCCTTGCCTGTGCGCAAGTAGAACGGGACGTCTGCCCACCGCCACGAATCGATGAAGAGACGCACGGCCACGAAGGTCTCCACATCCGAGTCCGGTGCCACACCAGCTTCCTGGCGATACCCCTCAAACTGGCCGCGCACCAGGTCCTCTGGGGCGAGTGGGCGCATGGCCTTGAAGACCGCAGTCTTGGCCTGGTGCACCGCGGAATAGCCCTGATACGCGGGCGCCTCCATCGCGAGTAGCGCCACTATTTGGAAGATGTGGTTCTCCAACACGTCACGCAGGGCACCGGCGGACTCATAGAAGGCTCCGCGGCCTTGCACGCCAAAATCCTCGGCAACGGTGATTTGCACCGATTGCACGTAGTTGCGATTCCACACTGGCTCACCAAAGGAGTTGGCAAACCGGAAGTAGAGGAGATTCATGATCTCCTCTTTGCCAAGGTAGTGATCGATGCGGAAGACGTCTTCCTCGTTGAACGCGAGCGAGATCACCCGCGCCAGTTCCTGCGCGGATTTCAGGTCGCGGCCAAATGGCTTCTCCACCACCACGCGCGCGTTCTTGTTGAGGCCAACCCGCTTGAGTCCCTTGACCACGGTTTCGAACAGCGAGGGCGGGATTGCGAGGTAGTGGGTTGGGCGACTGGCCTCGCCAATGGCCTCTTTGAGCGCATTGAACGTTGCCTCGTCCGCATAGTCCCCGTCTACGTACTTGAGCAGGGAGAGCAGTTTCTTGAGGGTGGCCGCGTCAGCGTCGGGCCGTGCCGCCTTGACGGACTCAGTTGCACGCTCCTTGAGATCCTTGAGCGTCCACTTTGAGAAGGCAACGCCAACCACTGGAATGGACAGTTCGCCGTTTTCCACCATGCCGTACAGCGCCGGGAAAATCTGTTTCTTGGCAAGGTCTCCCGTTGCACCAAAGAAGACCAGAGCGTCGGAGTGTTGAACGGCCACAAAGCCTCCCAGGTTGGCGACCTTCCAACCCTACGCCGCTGGCAGTGCGGCGAGCGCGTAGTCCAAGAGTTGGTCGCGCGCACTGCGCAAGTGGGCCACGTGGCCGGGCACCCAATCGCCCGTGAAGTTCCGAGGAACCACCTCAACCTGCTGAATGGAAACCGTGTAGAGGCGGTAGAGCGTGGTGCGGGCATCGGCCGCTCGGGTGAGGCCGGACAGCGTGCCCGCGTCAGGGTCCAACGGCAAGGTGCCGCCGGCCTTGAGATAGCCCGCGTAGAGGTTGGGATTGGTTGGCCCAAGAATCGTGGATTCGGACCCGACAAACTCGATGAGGGGGTCGGCGTAGGCGGCACGCTCCCAATCAAGGATCGCCGTGATGGTGGCCGTTGCCGGGTCAAGCAGCACGTTCCCTGCCCACAGATCGAGGTGCACGAGGGCGGGAGTCTCCACCTCGGCGAGGGCCGCCTCACCGCGGTCAAGGACGCGCCGCACGTCATCCGCGCGCACGTCAACACCCCAGGTATTCGCGTCTTCCAGCACGGAACTGAGCATCGCGTGAAAGGCCTCGGGCCAGGTGGACGCCGCCAGTGCAAAATCGTTGGCTGGGTACCCAAAGGAGCCGCTGGTCCGCGCTTGCAGGGCCGCAAAAATCTGCCCGACGCTGTTGCCAACTTGCGTATTCATCTCGCCGGGGAGGGTCTCCTGTAAGTCTGACCACGGCGTGCTCGTCAAGAATTCGGTGGCAATGACGTCCACGGGCGCGTGCTCGCGAGTGAAGTCTTCAAGGAGCAGATCCGGGACGGGCACCGCTGGATCGTCGCGCAGTTCTCGCAGCAGATCCCGCTCGGTTCGCAGCAAGTCGCATTCGTAAGTCAGGAGCGGCGGGCGTTCTTCGCCGTCCGGAACGGAGGTCTTCACGGCGAGCCGCTTGCCGTCCGCGAGTTTCACCAGCTGAACGGCGCTGAACGTGCCGCCTCCCAGCGGCTCAGCAGCCACGGGGGTTCCCAGTGGCGCAAGTACCGCAGTCATTTCTGCCAGGGTCAGGGGGCGCTGCGTAGCGAACACGGGGAAATATTACTGCCCACAAGGTGACAAACTGGGGTGATAGATCACCAACGTTGGAGGTTGCCATGCAGTCCACTGATCGGCTTGGTGCGCTGAGCGCCGCTGGAGTTTCCATTTGGCTCGATGACCTGAGCCGCGAACGGCTGGAGACGGGCTCGCTCGCTCACGACGTTGCCGAGCGACACATCGTTGGTGTCACCACCAATCCCAGTATTTTTGCCGCGGCCGTCAAGGGCGCCACCCAGTACGACGCCCAGCTGGCTGAGCTTGGCGCGCAGGGTTTGGACGCGGAGCATGCACTGCGGGTGCTCACCACGGATGACGTCCGCGCGGCGGCCGATGTCTTGCGTGTGGAGTATGACGCTTCCAAGGGCGTGGACGGTCGCGTGTCCATCGAGGTTGATCCGCGCCTTGCGCACAACACCAACGGAACGGTTGCCCAAGCGCGTGAGTTGTGGGAGATCGTTGACCGGCCCAACGTGTTCATCAAAATCCCCGCAACCCTTGAGGGTCTGCCAGCGATCACGGCGGTGCTCGCAGAGGGCATCTCCGTCAACGTGACGCTCATTTTCTCTCTTGAGCGCTACGCGGCCGTGATGGATGCATTCCTCGCAGGCCTCGAGGCGGCGTCCGCAAATGGCCATGATCTCGCTGGCATCGCCTCCGTTGCTTCGTTCTTTGTGAGCCGCGTTGACTCTGAGGTGGACAAGCGCCTCGAGGCAATGTCGCCCGGTTCCGCCCTCAAGGGGACCGCCGCCATCGCCAACGCGCGCCTTGCCTTTGAACACTTTGAGCAGGTCAGCGCGGGGGAGCGCTGGCAGGCTCTCGCCGCCAAGGGCGCCTTGCCGCAGCGGCCGCTGTGGGCATCCACGTCCACCAAGGACCCGTCGTTCCCGGACACGATGTACGTGGACGAACTCGTGACGGCCAACACGGTCAACACCATGCCGCAGGGAACCATCGATGCGTTTGCGGACCATGGCGAGGTGCCGAGCGACCCCTCCACGTGGGACACCGTACGCGGCACGTACGAGGAGTCTCGTGCGGTGTTCGCGAAGCTCGCCCAAGCGGGTATTGACTTTGACGATGTCACGGCCCTCCTGGAGACCGAGGGCGTCGACAAGTTCATCAAGGCGTGGGAGGAACTGCTGGGCATCGTTGCCGACGCGCTGCGTGGTTAAACCCCGCACACCGCACTCGCGGTAAATTGTTCGGTATGCCGAACAATGTGGTTGAGTCCCACGCTGAACCGCGCATAGCGCGCCCAGAGCGTGGCCTCTGGCGCCTGGTTGGGCCCGCGTTCGTGGCATCCGTGGCGTATGTGGATCCCGGCAACGTCGCGGCCAACCTCACGGCGGGCGCCGAGTACGGCTACCTCTTGCTGTGGGTGCTGGTGGTGGCCAACACCATGGCGGTGCTGGTCCAATACCTCAGCGCCAAACTGGGCCTGGTCACGGGCCGCACCTTGCCGCAGCTCATCGGCGAGCGCCTTGGTCGCAAGTCGCGACTCGCCTTTTGGGCGCAAGCGGAGGTGGTTGCCGCTGCCACCGATATCGCCGAGGTTATTGGTGGCGCGCTCGCCCTCAATCTCCTGTTCGGCGTGCCACTCGTGTGGGGCGGACTCATCGTTGGC
>CAYMRO010000164.1:0-4823 GCA_964392875.1 uncultured Demequinaceae bacterium | reverse complement strand
AACACGGCCGAGCAGGGGATCCGTCAAGGTCTCAGACACGACTTCATTCTAAGCGGGCGGGATGAGGCAATCTTCGAAGGGCGCCGGGCATGGCGCTTGTCAATCGAACTTCTTCATGAGGGCGCGCACGGACGCCACATACCGCTTGGTGTCTGAGTTCATACCGTACTTGCGGACGCCCGACAGTCCTTGGTAGTAGCCGGCGATCGCTTGGTCCAAGTTGCTCGCGTTGCGTGTGAGGTAGCTCAACAGCACTACGCCAGCCGTGACGTTGTCCTCAGGGTCCAGCAAGTCCAGCTCGCGGCCAACGATCGATGAGATCCACTCGCCGGTGGAGGGGATGACTTGCATGACGCCCACCGCGTTGGCGGGGGAGACGGCGCGCATGTTGAAGCCGGACTCTTGGTACGCAATCGCAAGCGCGAGCGAGACCTTCACACCGTACTTCTTGGCGGTCTTCTCAACGAGCGCCCTCATTTGGGCACGCGTTGGCACGTCCATGTTGTTGAGGGTGTGCTTATTGGCGTTCGCACCACTCACCACGTCTTTGGAGTAGGTGCGGCCTGCGAAGGTGTCACCTACCAGGCCCGTTGGCACGCCGCCGGGGATGGTGAGCACCTGTCCAACGCGAATGCGTGAGGGGTCATCGATGCCGTTTGCTCCCGCAATCTTGCTCACTGTGGAACCAAATTTGGTGGCGATTTTGCTTAGCGTGTCTCCAGATTTCACTGTGTAGCGAGACGACGCGGTGGTTGACTTGGTGGCCTTGCTTGCGGTTGTCACCTTGGAGTTTGAACTGGACGACTTTGAGGAACCTCCAGCGGCACGCACCGCGCCTGGGATGATCAAGTGATCGCCAACGTGAATCAACGCGCTCGATCCAAGGCTGTTCGCCTTCATGATGGCGGTGACCGACGTCTTGTAGTGCTGGGCGAGGTCCCAGACGGTGTCGCCAGGCTTCACAGTGTGGCCCACGGTTTTGGCGGTGTGAGCAGCAGTGGACTTCTTTCCCACTGACTGGGGGCTGGCGGCCTTGCTGCTTGCGTTTGCGCCCGGGATGACGAGGTGCTCACCTATGTGAATAGTGGCGCGCTTGTCCAGGTTGTTCGCGTCGGCTATCGCGGTGACCGTGGAGCCGTAGTGGCGCGCGAGGTCCCACACAGTGTCGCCGCGAACCACCGTGTGTGTGACGCGAACGCGGGCAGGGACGGCCGCAGGCGTGGCGGCAGAGATGACAACGGGCGCCGCCGTGGGCGCAAGTGCGCGTTCAATGGCGGCCGGGTTGAGCGATATGGATGCGGTCATGGGAGCGACCTCCGGCGTTTCGTGGACATGCTGCGGGGAAGCGTGGGCTGGAGTTGCGAGCAACCCTGTGGCGGAGAGCACCGCCGTCACGCTGATAGCGCTGGTGCGCGTGGTGGCAGAGCCCGTGGTGATGCGCGCCATGGTGACCTCCTTGGCATTCCCTGTGACAGATGTGACAGGTGTGACTCATGTGACTTTAGCCCGGACCATGCGGCGTGGCAACCCTCGCTAGTCTGGGCGTATGTCTGATGACGAGTGGCTGTCTGTGCCCGACTTTGCCGATCGACTTGGCGTGACTGCCTCGCACGTGCGGGAATTGTTGCGAGAAGGTGCGCTCGCTGCGGCGCGCAGAGGTGAGCGCAACACCGTGCAGATCCCGCTGGGCTTCATCGTGGAAATCGACGGTGAACAGACAATCCTTCCCACTCTGAAGGGGACCCTCACCTTGCTGCGCGACGCGCGCATGGACGATGACGCCGCGATCGAATGGCTCCTGACGGACGAGCCCGAGTTGGGCATGAGCCCCCTCGCCTCGCTCCGTTCGGGACAGCGCGCACACGTGCGCAGGCTTGCGCAGGCACTGCTCTAGCTCAGCAGCGAGTGGGGCAGCCCGCGGCACTACGCCGAGCGCACGCCCCACGCGCTGAGGAGGTCGGCGAGAGAATCGCGCCCCGCCGGAGCAATCTCCAAGCCCGCCACCAGCGCGCTTGACTGCTCGGCCAATTCGGCGATCTCGGCCTCCACCGCCTCAACCGCACCCGAACCAGCGATGACGTCGATGGCTCGCTGCACTTGCTCGTCGCTCGCCTCGGCGTTTCCAAGTGCCGCCTCCAGTGCGGTCCTGCCAGCAGAGTTGGCCCTATTCCACGCGTGCCAAAGCGGCACCGTGCGCTTGCCTTCGCGGATGTCGCCGCCAACGGGCTTGCCAGTGACGGATGGTTCGCCTACCAGGCCCAGGAGATCGTCGCGTAATTGGAAAGCTATGCCAGCGGGGAGGCCAGCGGCACGAGCGCGCTCCACGTGCTCGCCATCCCCGAGCGCAGCGCTCGCGCCAAGTGCAAGCGGAAATTCGGCGGTGTACGACGCGGTCTTGGCGCGCATCGTGGCGCGAATGTCCCCAAGTTGGCCGTCGAGGCCGCTGAGCGGCGAGGCCGCGATCCGCATGTCAAGGTATTGACCAACGGTGACGAGTTCCGTCATCTCCGTGAAGAGGCGCATCGTGGCTGCACCGTTGCTGCCCAGGGGTGCGCGCGCGATGGCGCGGGTAGCGGCCACGAGGCTCAAATCACCGGCGAGCACCGCCCCGGCGAGGCCAAAACGGGGAGCCTCGCCAACGTCGGCCCGTGCTTGGTGTTGCGCCGCAAACACGAGGTGAGTCGTTGGGCGGCCGCGACGGGTGTGAGCGTCATCGAGAACGTCGTCATGGACGAGTGCGGCAGCTTGAAAGAGCTCGAGCGCAGCCGCAACGGGCGCCACGGCCTCGATATCCGCGCCGCCATGTGCGAGGTAGCTCGCGACGATGAGGGTTGCGCGCATGCGCTTGCCGCCTTGCGCCGCGGCAGCCACCGCGTCAACGAGTTCCTCACCAATGACCCCAACCGGCGCCACCGTTGCGCGGGTCTCGGCGATGGTCTCGGCTATCGCATCGTCGATGGCGGTCTGGGCTGAACTGTTGCGTGCGGGCACGGCATCCAGCCTAGAGGCGCGTCCCCAGGTGGGATGCCCAGCTGAGTTATCCACCGTTCCGGTGCCCGACGCTGGCGCGGCTTGTGCATCCACGTCACCGTTGCGGCATGACGACACTATCTATCAGCTTTGGTGAGCTCATCGCCAGCATTCCGGTGGTTCTGGACTGCACACCGCGCGAGTGCATCGTGGCACTCAGCGTCAATGCGGACGGCCTCCCAACGAGCGCGTACATGGTGGCGCGCTCCACGTTGCTTGACCCGCCACATGCCACCGTGACGGCCGCGGCCATCGCTGAGGAACTTGCTCAAGACCACACCCAGCTGGCGGTGCTCGTGAGCTACACGGACGAGGACATTCGAGGGGCGTGCCCCGCGCTGGAAGCGCTGCGCCTTGAAGTGGAATTCGCTGTGCCGCGCGTGGAAATACTGGGCGTGCAGGCAAACCATTGGTTCCGGCCCGGTTGCCATGACGACCAATGCTGTCCGCCGGAGGGTAGGGAATTGGCGGCGGTGCCGGAGGCTCTCACGGACGTTATTGTGGCTGCGCGCAGGCGCGCCGAGGCGTTCACGAATGTCTCGCAGCGGGCGCTTGACGCCGCGGCTCTTCGGCATGGCGCGCGCGAGGCGGCCGCGGATGAGTGGAGCCGGGCGCTCGCGCGCGGAGCGGTGGCGGATGCGGCAACAGCGCGCCGGCTTGCGGCGATGCTCGACGACTTGTGCGTGCGGGATTGGGTGGTGCTCACCATCTTGGGTGCGCCCGAGGAGGCGGCCAACGATGCGCTGGAAGGGTTCGAATCAGGGGCAGTTGGCATGGCCCTCGACGCGGCGCTTGCGGGCTCAGCCGCGCCCGACCCCCTCGTGGTGGAGAGAGCGCGAGCGGTAGTGGAGCGCGTGGCTCGGGCCGCCAGGGGAAAGCGGCGCAAAGCGGCAACCCATACCCTCGCGGGGGTGCTTGACTGGTGGGAAGGGAACCTTGTGGCGGCCGGGGAACGTTGTGAGGCTGCTCTGTGCAACGACGACAGTTACCGCCTCGCCTCGCTGGTGGGATTGGCGGCGGATCGCGGCATTGGGCCAGGATGGTTGCGCAAGGTGGGACAAACGGCTCATTAGGGTTCGCCGGCCCATCAAGGTGGGGCGCGCGGGGAACGAATCGTTTGGTGGGTGCGTTACAATTTAATGGAATTGCGTGCGGCCAACCAAGTGTCGTTCCCAAGTCCCCAGCGCCACATCACTCAAAACTCCCGCGTTGTCCTGCCGTGCGCAGGTAACGCCCCTGATTACTGAGGAGCACGTCACGACTCCCGCAAAGGCACCCGCCACGCCCCGCAAGTTGAAGACCGTTCAGCCGGCCGCTGACGAAGCCGCCAATGAGGCGATTCAGCCGGACGAAGCCGAGCTTGACAAGCAGGTTGCCGCCAAGGCTCCCGCTAAGTCCGCTGCGAAGGCTCCTGCTAAGGCCGCTGCCACTAAGGCTCCCGCCGCTAAGGCGACTGCCTCCAAGGCAAAGGGCGCCGTTGCCGCAGCCGCCGCGCCCGCGGACGAGGACGAAGACGCAGCCCCGGTGACGGACGCGGAAGCGGACGAAGACGAAGACGACGAGGAATCTGAAGAGGACTCCACGGGCTTTGTGCTGGGCAGTGCGGACGACGATGCTCCGGTTCAGCAAGTCATGACTGCGGGCGCCACGGCTGACCCCGTCAAGGACTACCTCAAGCAGATCGGTAAGGTCGCGCTGCTGAACGCCGAGCAGGAAGTGGACCTTGCCAAGCGCATCGAGGCGGGCCTCTTCGCTGAGGAAAAGCTCGCCACCGGCAGCAAGCTTGCTCCCAA
>CAYMRO010000163.1:862-4852 GCA_964392875.1 uncultured Demequinaceae bacterium | reverse complement strand
TTGACAGCTTTGTGGAATGGCTCGCGGCGGCAGCGCCGGCGGTCATCGAAGGGGGAACGCTGTGACATTCAACGCTGCGACACCCAACGCTGTGACACTCAACGCTGCGGCCTCAAGCCCCGTGACGCGGCACTTCCTCCGCGACGACGACCTCACCGCCGCCGAGCAGCGCGAGGTGCTCGAACTGGCGCTTGCCTTCCGCAAGAACCGCCAGTTGCACCAACCGTTCGCAGGCCCGCAGGGCGTGGCGATCCTCTTTGACAAGCCCTCCACGCGCACGCGCGTCTCGTTTTCTGTTGGCGTTGCCGAACTTGGCGGCTATCCGCTTGTGCTCGACACCGCAACGTCGCAAATGGGTCGCGGGGAGTCCATCGCTGACACGGCGCGCGTGCTCGGCGACCAAGTGAGCGCCATCGTGTGGCGCACCTTTGGCCAGGATCGCATCGAGGAGATGGCAGCGCACGCGGGAGTGCCCGTTGTCAACGCCCTCACAGATACCTTCCACCCGTGCCAGATCCTCGCGGATCTCGCGGCGGTTGCCGACGCTCGCGGCGGCGTGGACGCGCTCGCGGGCCTCACGCTCACGTACGTGGGCGACGGGGCCAACAACATGGCGCACTCGTATCTGCTGGGCGGGGCACTCGCGGGCATGCACGTGCGCGTTGGCGCGCCCGCGGACTACCTTCCCAGCGACGCCGTGGTGCTAGATGCCAAGCGCATCGCCGCGGAACACGGCGGCTCTGTGACAGTCACCACGGACGTGGAGGACGCCGTGTCCGGCACCGACATCATCGCCACGGACACGTGGGTTTCCATGGGAGACGAGGGCCAGGCAGGGGACCGGGCGGGACAGTTTGAGGCCTACCAGGTCAATTCCCGCTCCCTTGAACTCGCCAACGAGGGCGCCCAGGTGCTACATTGCCTGCCCGCGTATCGGGGCAAGGAAATCACCGCAGAGGTGCTCGACGGCCCGCAGTCCATCGTGTGGCTCGAGGCGGAGTATCGCCTCCACGCCCAGAAGGCGCTACTGACGTGGCTGGTTTCGCACTCGTCAGGGGAGTCGCTGTGAGTGAAATTCCACAGACCAAGGCCGCTCGTCAGGCGCGAGTTCGCCACCTCATCGAGGCGGGCGGCGTGGACTCGCAGACCTCCCTTGCCATGATGCTTGAGGACGAGAACATTCGCGTCACCCAGGCCACGCTGTCTCGCGACCTCGTGGAGGTTGGTGCGGTGAAGGTTCGTGGTGCCGACGGCCGCCTCACCTATGCCACGCAGGCAACGGTTGAGCAGCACGAGGGTTCGGCGGCACGGCTCAATCGCCTGTGCGCGGAGTTGCTGCACTCGGCTGCGGGCAGCGCCAACCTCGCGGTGCTGCGCACGCCGGAGGGTGCCGCTCAATTCCTCGCCATGGCCATCGACTCCCACGACGATGACGAAATCCTCGGCACCGTCGCTGGCGACGACACCATCATCGTGATCTCCCGCAACTCAAACGGCGGAGAAGCCATGGCTCACAAATTTCTTGCCCGCGCGTCGGGCCACTGAACCACAAACTAGGAAAGAAAAAGATGACTGAACGGATTGTGCTGGCGTACTCGGGCGGGCTTGACACCTCGGTGGCGATTGGCTGGATAGCCGACGCTACTGGCGCCGAGGTGGTGGCCGTGGCGGTTGACGTAGGCCAGGGTGGCGAGGACCTTGAGGTGATTCGCCAGCGCGCGCTCGATTGCGGTGCGGTGGAGGCGTACGTTGCCGATGCGCGCGACGAGTTCGCGAACGAGTACTGCATGCCCGCGCTCAAGGCCAACGCGATGTATCACGACAAGTACCCCCTGGTATCTGCCCTCTCGCGGCCCGTGATCGTGAAGCATTTGGTGGCGGCCGCTAAGCAGTTTGGCGCCACCACGGTTGCGCACGGCTGCACCGGAAAGGGCAACGACCAGGTGCGGTTTGAGGTGGGCATCGTGTCCCTCGCCCCGGACCTCAAGTGCATTGCGCCCGTGCGTGACCTGGCCCTCACGCGCGACCGCGCCATCGAGTACGCCGAGCGCCACAACCTGCCTATTGCGACCACCAAGAAGAACCCATTCTCGATTGACCAGAACGTATGGGGCCGCGCCGTGGAAACGGGCTTCCTCGAGGACATCTGGAACGCGCCCACCAAGGATGTCTACGACTACACGGACGATCCCGCATTCCCGCCGGTGCCCGACGAGGTCATCATCACGTTTGATCGCGGCGTGCCCGTGGCGATCGACGGTCAGGCCGTGACGCCGCTCCAAGCCATTGTCGAGATGAACCGCCGTGCTGGCGCCCAGGGCATTGGCCGCATCGACATCGTGGAGGACAGGCTCGTTGGCATCAAGAGCCGCGAGATCTACGAGGCACCCGGCGCGATCGCGCTCATCGAGGCGCACCGCGAGATGGAGAACGTCACCCTGGAACGCGAGCAGGCGCGCTACAAGCGGCGCGTGAGCGACGAGTGGACCGAGCTGGTGTACGACGGCATGTGGTCGTCCCCACTCAAGAAGTCGCTCGACGCGTTCATCGAGGACACGCAGGAGTTTGTGTCTGGGGAGGTCCGGCTCGAGCTTCACGGCGGCAAGGCCACCGTGACCGGACGCCGCTCGGACGTGGGTCTCTACGACTTCAACCTCGCCACGTATGACGAGGGTGACACCTTTGACCAGAGCGCCGCGCGCGGGTTCATCGAGATCTACGGGCTGGCAGCAAAGCAGGCGGCGGCGCGGGCTGCTGCCCAGGGAGCGGCCAAGTAGCCATGAGTGAGACAAACGAGGGGGCCACGGTTGAAGGAACGCTGTGGGGCGGAAGGTTCGCCTCGGGGCCTGACGCTGCGCTCGCCAAACTGAGTAAGTCCACTCATTTTGATTGGCGGTACGCGGACGACGATCTCGTTGGCTCTATCGCGCACGCTCACGCTCTTGGCGCGGCCGGGCTGCTGTCTGCCGATGAGGTGGACGCGATGGTCGCCGCGCTCTCGCAGTTGCGCGCGGACGTTGCGTCAGGCGACGTGGTTGCAGCGGAGTCCGATGAAGACGTGCACGGCGCGTTGGAGCGCTTGCTCATTGACCGCGCCGGAGCCGAGCTTGGGGGAAAGCTCCGCGCAGGCCGCTCGCGCAACGATCAGATCGCCACGTTGCAGCGCATGTACCTGCGCAGGCACGCGGGGGAGATCTCGCGCTTGGTGCTTGGGCTGGTTGATGCGCTCACCGTTCAGGCGGAGGCGCATCTTGACGCGCCGATGCCGGGGCGCACCCACTCGCAGCACGCGCAGCCTGTCACGCTTGGCCACGCGCTGCTAGCGCAAGTGTGGCCTCTGCTGCGTGACGCCGAGAGGCTGCGGGATTGGGATGCACGCGTGTCCCTCTCGCCTTACGGTGCGGGTGCCCTCGCGGGGTCCACGCTGGGGCTGGATCCCGCCGCCGTGGCCGCGGAGTTGGGGTTCAGTGGGCCCACTCAGAATTCGATTGATGCCACCGCAGCTCGCGACGTTGTCGCCGAGTTCGTGTGGGTTGCCGCGATGATCGGCGTGGACCTCTCGCGCATCGCGGAGGAGATCATCTGGTGG
The DNA here is from genome assembly GCA_964392875.1 of uncultured Demequinaceae bacterium. Taxonomy (GTDB): domain Bacteria; phylum Actinomycetota; class Actinomycetes; order Actinomycetales; family Demequinaceae; genus Demequina. The sequence continues at coordinate 1,263 of CAYMRO010000163.1, read as the reverse complement.
GCCACCGTGGAGTTTGGGTTCGTTGCGCTCGACGACGCATTCTCCACCGGTTCTTCGATCATGCCGCAGAAGAAGAATCCCGATATCGCGGAGTTGGCGCGCGGCAAGGCCGGGCGCCTCATCGGAGACCTCACGGGGTTGCTCGGCACCCTCAAGGGCCTCCCCCTCGCGTACAACCGAGACCTGCAAGAGGCGCACGAGCCCGCGCTCGATGCCGTCGACACGCTCGAGATGTTGCTCCCCGCGTTCGCGGGCATGGTCGCCACGCTGCGGTTCAACACCGAACGGCTGGCATCGCTCGCGCCGGCAGGCTTCTCGCTTGCCACGGACGTTGCGGAGTGGCTCGTCAAGCAGGGTGTTCCGTTCCGCGACGCCCACGAGATCGCGGGCGCGTGCGTGCG
>CAYMRO010000163.1:0-852 GCA_964392875.1 uncultured Demequinaceae bacterium | reverse complement strand
CCTCCGTCGTGATCCACGGCCAGCGGGGGGCCCCGATCCCCAAGACCGCGCTATTCACGTACTACGACGGGACGCAGGACTGGACGTGGGACGACTTCGCCAAGGCCCAGCCCCAGATCGCGGGCGCGTGCGTGCGCGCTTGCGAGGCCGCTGGCAAGGAGCTCCACGAGCTCACGCCCGAAGAGCTCGCGGAGATCTCGGCGTACTTGAACCCCGGTGTGCTCGAGGTGCTCTCCGTTGAGGGTTCTCTCGCCGCGCGCAACGGGGCGGGTGGGACCGCGCCCGCACGAGTTGCGGAGCAACTCGCGGCGGCGCGTGCGGCCGCGGACGCACTGCGCGCATAAACGCAGAGGTGTTGCGCGCGTAGCAGCGGGTCACGCTCACGGGGCACAACTCGCAAATTGATCCCTCTGGAACGTGAATTCTGACGCTCTGGAGGGACGTGAATGCGCATCGTCCCTCTGGAGCGCGAACGGGCGGCGCCAGCCAGGCGCGCCTAGGCAGCGCGCTCTACGACCACCTCAACAGCCCCGGTCACGGCCAGCAAGTCCTCATACGAGATATCAAATACCGAATGCGGCGTCCCTGCGGCGGCCCACAGCTCGCCATGCTCCTTGAGTTCCACATCGATGTAAGTGGGCACGGGCGCGGGATGCCCCAGCGGCGCCACGCCGCCAATGGGCTGCCCGGTCGCTTCTCGCACCTGCTCGGCGGAAGCCCGCGAAATCACGGAAGCGCCAATCTGTGTCGCCAACAGGTCCGTGTCCACCCGGTGTGCACCTGACGTCAACACCAAAATGGGCGAGCCGTCCGCCAAGAACACCAGCGAGGACGCGATGGCTCCTACGTCGC
>CAYMRO010000162.1:0-4904 GCA_964392875.1 uncultured Demequinaceae bacterium | reverse complement strand
CGGACAACCCGGAGCCGTGGGAGGCGCTGGCGCTGCTGCTAGCGGCGTGCGTGGCGATGGTGCTCCTCGCGTGGGGGCCGCGTGGCCGCGAGGCGCGCAGAGGCGCGCACCTCATTGCGGCGGCGTTGGCGCCCAGCAGGGCAGCGAGCATGGTGTGGATTGTCGCGGCCGTGATCGTGGTGGTGGTGTGCGTTGGCGTGGGGTTCGCTGGGATTGAGCCCCTGTGGTGGCCATTCGGGTAGAACGGCCCACGTTGGGGGAACCTCCCACCGTTAAGATTCGTTGAGCGTGCAACTTGCGCGTCCAGCGCCAACGAGGGAGTTCACATGGCAGTCAAGCGCTCTGAGGTCTTTGAATGGATCTCCACCCTCGTCCGTTTGGCCATGGCTGGCATCCTCATCTTCGCGGCGATCCCCAAGGCGCAAAACATCCCGCAGTCGATCATCGCGGTGCGCGCGTATCGGCTCTTGCCGGAGGCCTTGGTGCAGTTTGTGGGCACCATGCTGCCGTTCTTCGAGTTCGCGCTCGCGCTGTTCTTGCTGCTGGGACTCTTCACGCGCATCGCATCAATCGTGTGGCTCGTCATGATGGGCGCGTTCATGTTCGGCGTGATCTGGGCATGGACCCACGGGTTGTCGATTGACTGTGGCTGCTTCGGTGGTGGCGGCGACGTGGAGGAGGGCACCACCAACTACCCGCTCCACATGCTCGAGCGAGTGGGATTCGTCATCCTCGGCACCTGGCTTTTGATTTGGCCACGCACCAAATTCAGCCTTGATGGCTGGATGCGTGGCGGCAACTAGACTCTGACAGTCAACCTGGAGGGACACATGTCTAACAAGAACGAGAAGGCCATTGCGGCGCGCAAGCAGGCGCAGTCACAGCTCAAGGCCAAGGAGCGCCGCACCACCGTCATCATCATCGCGGTGTCGCTGCTGGTGATCATTGGCTTCGCGGCCATCGTGTTCTTCATTGTGAACTCGGCGAAGGTGCCGCCGCTGGCCGAGGCCCACGCGCCCACGGTGGCCGACGAGACCGGAGGCATACCCGTTGGAAAGGGTGGCGTTGCCGGAGTTGACGTGCCTGCTTCTGGCGCGGACACGGACGTTCCACGCGTTGACCTCTACATCGATCTGTTGTGCCCCGTGTGCGCGCAGTTTGAGGGCATCAACTCGGCCGACCTTGACGCACTGCGCGAGGCGGGGACCGTTGCGGTGTACTACCACCCCATCGCGATTCTCGACTCCCAGTCTGCGGGCACCAACTACTCCACGCGCGCAGCGAACGCCGTTGCCGTGGTCGCGGAGAAGGATCCTTCTCACATGTTGGAATTCATCAACGTCCTCTACGCCAATCAGCCTGAGGAAGGCACTCCCGGACTTGACGACTCCACCATCGCCGCTCTAGCGGTTGGCGTTGGCGTTCCCAGCGACGTCGCCGCGAGCATGAAGAATGGCGAATTCTCCAAGTGGGTTACGGCGGCTACGGACAAGGCGTCGCAAGACGGGATGCAGGGCACGCCAACCGTCATGGTGAACAGGGAGATTCTTGACCAGAAGAAGGTCAGCTACTTCACCCCGGGCACCCTCAAGGCATACCTGGAGTCGGTAGCCGGCGAGTAGGAGCCAATAGTCCCGATGGTCCCCTGCCGCGGCGCGATACCTTGGCGGTGGGGGCCTTCGATTGGGGACTTGTGATGTCAAGCAAGAACGAACGAGCGGCGAGGGCACGCGCCGAGGCTCAGGCCGAGGCGAAGGCCCAACTGAAGGCCAAGGAGCGCCGCACTACGGCGATCATCATCGCTGTGTCGGTATTGGTGATCGCGGTCTTTGGCGCGGTGGTGTTCTTCATTGTTGACTCTTCCAAGACGCCAGGTCTCGACGACGTGCAATGGCCCGCAGGCGCCGACTCAACGGGTGGCATCCTCGTTGGCTCTGCGGATGCCGCAGTCCGCACCGACGTCTACCTCGATTTCATGTGCCCCTATTGCGGCCACTTTGAGCAAATCAACGGACCCGTTCTTGAAGAAATGAGCGACGCTGGCTCGATTTCCGTCTATTACCACCCGCTCTCGTTCTTGGATCGCTACTCCAGCGGCACCAAATTCTCCACGCGCTCTGCGAACGCGGCTGCCGTGGTGGCCGATCAGTCTCCCGAGCACTTCACCGCCTTCTTTGAGGCGATGTTCGCGAACCAGCCCCAGGAGAACTCCACGGGCCTCACCGACGAGCAGATCGCCAGCATCGCGGTTGGCGCGGGCGTGCCGCAGGGGGTCGCGGACACTTTCAAGAACGGCGAGTTCACGGACTGGGTACTCGCGGCCACGCAGCAGGCTTCCATAGATGGCGTGAGCGGCACCCCATCCCTCATGATCGACCGGCAGCTGGTGCAACAAAGCGACGTGCCGTACATGAATGAGGGCGTCCTTGGGACGTATCTGGACTCGCTACTCGGCAGCTAGTTGAGACCCGCGCAGGGGCCCGACGCTGGGTTGGCTATCCTTGTACCCGCGCGTCTGCCCCTCGGCGGGCTTGCGCACGCTGGCATGGCGCAATTGGTAGCGCACCCGACTTGTAATCGGGCGGTTGCGGGTTCAAGTCCCGCTGCCAGCTCTTTACCAGGAATGAAGCCTGGGCGGAGCGGAATGGCGAGGTTTGCCGAGGCGTGCGGGGATCAGTTCCATCGCATCGAGTCGATCTCAAGAGTTGACGGCCGACTCCGCGTCATCGACTTCCAGAGCAGCGAGGTGCGACAGAAGGTGCTCGAGGAGTCTGATCCGCGCTCGCTCCCGCCTCGCCAACATCCCGGCCCGCGACCGTGAGGAGACGGACTGAACCCTTCGCCCGCACCCCAACCATCGGTGGATGATTAACCGATTGACGCCCCCTCCAGGATCCTGACCTATATGGCTGCGGGTGGCGGGTTTGCCATCGAGTCGGCGCTAGAAGCGGCGCCGAGTGGCACGCTCCGCGAACGCATCCATGATCTTCAGCACACCGCCGGCTTGCCACAACCGGTTACGTTTGTCGGCGCTGGATTGGTGTAGGACGCCCGACCTTTCGAGCACCTCGATGGCGTTGTAGGCCCCTTGTCGGGACACTCCGAGCGCCGTCTCCACGTAGTCGGAGGACACGACTGGCTGTGCGAACAGATGGTCCGCGAGACGCCATGCGATCGAATCGGAACGTGCCTTGATGGCGCCTAACCACTCGTCGCGCAGGGCGACGGTCTCGGAGGCCAGGGTGCGCCCGTTGACGACAGCCCGCTCGGTGGCGGCCGAGAAGACGGACACCAGCGGATTTACATCGCCACTACGGTAAGCGCCAAGTGCAGCGAAATAAGAGTCAGTATCGCCCAACAGTCCCGCGGAGATCGGTACCGTGGCGTCTGGAGTGAGGCGCGCTTCGCGCAGCATCACGTGGACGAGCGCGCGTCCGGTGCGGCCGTTGCCGTCTGAGAACGGGTGGATTGTCTCGAACTGTGCGTGCGCCACCACGGCGGCCACCAGCGGAGACTCGTGGGGCTTCGCACTGAACTGCACCAGGTCGTCGATGCAGCCCGGCACACGTTGATAGGTGGGGGGAATGAAGTCGGCGCCATGGGGGCTTAGGTCTGGTCGGCCGATCCACACGGGTCCGTCGCGCCACACGCCGGCGATGTCCGGGTCGGCCTCGGACAGCAGAGCTTCATGGATGGCCAGGATCGAATCGGGGGTGACGGGACCGTCGACGGCCAGGGATTCGCGCATCGCGGTGACGTTGCGGGCGACGAGGGACGCGGTCTGACCGGTCTTGAGCCCCAGGGTGGCAACGGCGAGGTTGCGGGCATTGGAGGTTAGGTGCTCAATCTGGGAGCTGGAGGCCGACTCGGTCCTCAGGAGCACGGCAGGCATGGGGACTGGCAGGCGAGCCACCTCGGCATTAAACGCAGCGATGGCGCCCTCAGCAGCAGTTGCTTCACGCACCGTGCGGATGTCGAGCAACTCAAGTGGCTCTAGGTCTGCGAGGAGCGCGGGGACCGCCGCTTGGTAAGGGGTCCGCTCAAGCCGAGTGACAGTGACGATGTCAATGCGCCCTTCGAGACGCGCCGGCAGATGCCATGCAACGGACTCGTAGGACACGGCAGTGGTCGTGCCGGGCGGCAGCGCGATGGCAGAGTCCGCGGCTGGCGTTGCGGCGTGCTGCCCGCCGTCGGGAGACCCGCCTGGGATCATGGGCTGGCTGGCCATCGTCGTCTCCCACTCTGGAATAGCACTTGCGCTTATCCAAGATTAAGTCACTAACCTGTGATAAACAAGGTGTCAGTCCAAGTTTGCAGCACATGCTCGCGTCCACATCGGTCCCTATGCGCTGATGAGACGTCAAACTTGCCGCTTCCGCGTGCCGCCGCTGCCCGCCTTGGCGCCAGAAGCACTTCTCGAAGCACTTGTTGCGCGACTTTCCGCGGTCTCCACCGACATTGCGCCACAGGCATCAAACGAAAGTACCTGGTAACGGCCCATAGCGGGTCGGCGAGATACCGCTCGAAGCTCCGCAGATCGACTCACCCACAGCGGGCGGTTGCGGGTTCAAGTCCCGCTGCCAGCTCCACTTTTGTGTGGGCTACGCCACAGCGCGAAAGGGACCAACGTCCCGGGTAAAGGCGCGGCAAAGACGGGATAATTGAAGCGTACTGAACGATCAGTACCCATCCCCTTCGAGTTCCGCTAGCGAACCGTTGCGAGGGTGCCCAGCCGCTACGGCCACCTCAACGCCCTTGGGCGTGCTTTGCCGCGCCGTAGCACCAAAAGAAAGGAATGCCCCACGTGAAAAAAGGCACTCGTAAGTATCTCGCTGCGGCCCTAGCGGTTGCAGGTGTTGCCGGACTGTCCTTGGCGGCCGCCGCGACTCTAAACGTCACCACCA
>CAYMRO010000161.1:0-4913 GCA_964392875.1 uncultured Demequinaceae bacterium | reverse complement strand
TATCCTCAGTGCCGTGCGCACCCGACTGCTCGGGTGCTGGGGCCTGTTGTGAACGGAGAAGCAGTGGCGAGGATACGCGTGTTGCTGCTCACGAATAGGGACTCTGACAACGTTGGCGACCAACTCATCGAGGCCACCGTCATCAGTTTGGTAAAGGCCGCCTTTGCCAATCTCAACGTACGCAAGTCCGACGTATCGATTACGAGCCTTGAAGCTGGCGTCATCTCCAAGGCCTATTTGCGGACCAAGGACCCGGCACTGCTCGAGGGTGCGCGGCGCGCGATCTCAAGCGCGGACGTGGTCGTCTTTGGCGGTGCTCCCCTCTTCAACTATGCGTACCAAAACTTCTACTTGCGCACCATCACTACCATCCAGCTCGCGCAGGAATACGGCGTGCCCGTGCTGTTCTCGAGCATCGGCGTGGAGCCTTTCGATGCTGAGAATCCCAAGTGCATCGCCTTGAAAGAAGCCCTGGCTTCCCCTGTAGTTCGTCAGATCACCACGCGCGATGACTACGCGTCCCTGCAGAAGTACACCGAGGGCACCAACATCCCCATCGCGCTGGTATCAGACCCTGCAGTATTCGCAGACGTCGTGTTCAGCGGACACAAGGGGCGGCTAGCTCCCCACCCGCCAGCACCCACACTCACGAGCCGCGCCCGGCGTCTTGCCCGCACCGCCGTGGACACGGTGCAGGGACGGCAGCCCGCCAACCCCATCCGTGGCGCAAAACCCGGGCCTTCCACCAAAACGATCGGACTCGTGGTCACGCGCCCCGGCCTCTTCAAAGACAATGGCATCCGCTTCACAGCAGCCAACCAGCAAACATTTTGGCTGGACACGATCAAGCTCATTGAGGATCGAGGCTACGACTACAAGCTCTTCACCACGGGGCATTTCACGGATGAAGTGTTCCTCGACGCCATGGTGCGGTCCGAGGGCATCCCCGTGAATAAGGCAGCCATCACCGTTAATACCCCCGAGGAGCTGGTTGCGGAACTGCGCGCGTGCGAGGGGGTCATCGCCTACAGGTTGCATGCGAGCATTGCCTCGTTCGCGTACGGAATACCGTCCATTGGCCTGTCATGGAATTTCAAGGTGCCCTATTTCTACTCGACCGTTGGACTAGGCGAACGTGCTCTCGCCCCCGAGCAGTGGATAGCCACAGAGGCCGTCGATGCTCTCGAACGCGCCATGGTGGAGGGCGTTCCCAAAGACGAAGCGTTCCTGGTGAGCGTCTACGAGACGCTCTTCTCCGGACTCAAGGGCATCTTCGCGCCGTCAAGCCAACAGAGCGCGTACACGTACCCGGAACTGCGCCGGCGGATGCCACGCTACAAAGGGACGAGCCACACGCAATACCGCGCCAAGGTGAACCGCAAATTGCGGCGGGCGTATGAGTCCTATCAGAAGTACTCCCTCTATTACCTCGCCGCAGAGGCGGAAAAGCGGGCGTCCCGCCAATGAGTCTCGTGAGCGGCGCGCGCGGGTCAAAGTTCAGGGTCCTGCTGTTGACCAACCGCGACTCGGACAACGTTGGCGACCAAGTCATCGAGGCAACGGTCATCAGCCTCATCAAGGCCGCATTCGCCAACCTCGACGTTGCGGCCGATCAGTTCGAGATTTCAAGCCGCGCGGCGGGCATCATCACCCGGGCGTACATGCGGACTCAGGATCCCGCGCTGCTGGCCAGCGCGCGCAAAGCCATCTCTGCAGCGGATCTGCTTGTGTTTGGCGGAGCGCCGCTCTTCAACTACACGTACCAGAAGTTCTACTTGCGCACCATTAAGACCTTGGAACTGGCGCACGAGTACAACGTGCCCGTGCTGTTCTCGAGCATCGGAGTGGAGCCCTACAACGCGGACAACCCCAAATCCGTGGCCCTCAAAGAGGCGCTCGCCCTGCCAGTGGTGCGGCAAATCACCACGCGAGATGACTATGAGTCGCTTGAGCACTACGTAGCCGGCACGGATGTCCGCATCGCGCACGTTTCTGATCCCGCGGTGTTCGCGGACGTCGTCTTCGGCGACGACCGCTCCGCGCCTGCTGCGGGTGGCACAGAGAGCCGCAAGACAGTTGGCCTGGTGCCCACACGCGCAGCGATCTTCAAAGACAACGGGATTGATTTTGCCGAAGACGCGCAACTGACATTCTGGCTGGACCTCATCGCACTTCTCACCCAACGCGGATACGACTACAGGCTGTTCACCACGGGCCACTTTACGGACGAGGAGTTCCTCGAGAAGCTTGTCGCCGCCGGCGGCTTACCCCCGCACAAGGCCGCGCTGCGAGTGAACTCGCCCGAAGAATTGGTAAGCGAATTGGTCGCTTGCGACGCTGTGGTCGCCTATCGCCTCCACGCGAGCATTACGTCATATGCGTATGGCATCCCCTCGATTGGCCTTTCCTGGAATTTCAAGGTTCCGTATTTCTATGAGTCGGTGGGCTATGGAGAACGTGCCTTGGATGCCAGCCGATGGACAGCGTCGGACGTACTTCCTGCCCTTGAGAAGGCGCTCGCCGAGGGGGTAACCAAGGACCAAGAGTTCCTGGTCAGCGTGTACCAAACACTCTTTGCTGGCATCAAGAGGATCGTTGCCCCCGGCAGCCCCCACGAGCCTTACTCCTACGTGGAACTGAGAGCGAACCTGCCTGCATACGGCGGCACCAGCAAGGCCGACTACCGGGAAAAACTCGGCAACAAGTCGCGGCGTGCTGACGAGTTCTACAACCGCGGCTCCGCGAGTGCCAAGCAGCCCACGGTGGCGGGGCGCATCTATCGCCGTGCCAAGCGCGCCCTGCGGAGGATTGGCTAGTTCGCTCGGACCGCGCGTCCCTTTCGTTGCTGCTTGTTACGATTGAGCCTTACCCACAGATGGGATCACCTTTTACTATGCGCCCAGATGGGAAACCCACCCTTGGCAGCGCGACCAGTCCTACCGTCCAACAGGACATCGGGGAGATAGTCGCCATGGACCTGCCATGGGATGCACTCGCAGGCAAAACCGTCCTCGTAACCGGGGCAAGCGGAATGATTCCGTCGTACGCGGTCTACACACTCCTAGCGCTCAACGACACCCGCGACCTTGGCATAACCGTGTTGGGGCTCGTGCGAAATATGGCCAAGGCACAGGCTGCGTTTTCCGAGGCTTGGACGCGGCCGGATTTTGAGCTCATCGAGGGTGACGTGCGGGAGGTTCTCGCGCTTGACCGATCCGTTGACATCGTCATCCACGGCGCGTCTCCCGCGCGGCCCTCACTCCACGCTGCGAGTCCCGTGGACACGATCCGCGCGAACGTGCAGGGCGCCTTCAACCTGCTCGATCTCTGCGTCGCCTCAGACAACGCGCAGTTTGTGCTCATGTCCTCCGCGGAGGTCTACGGACGGCAGCCTGACGACGGCGCACTCGTGGCGGAAGACAGTTACGGTGCGGTGGACATCCTCAACCCGCGCGCTTGCTACACGGAGGGCAAACGAGCTGCCGAGACCATCGCGGTCAGCTACCGCGCGCAGTACGGCGTTCCCGTCATCATCGCCCGGTTTGGGCACATCTACGGGCCAGGCATGCCATTGGACGACGGCAGAGTCCAGGCGGACTTCGCCTCCGACATCATTGCGGGCCGGGACATCACCCTCAACAGCGACGGCAGCGCCGTTCGCACGTACACCTATCTTGCTGATGCGATCGTTGGGATGTTCTACGCGGTGCTGCTTGGTCACGAGACCGCGTACAACATCGCAGACCGCAACGGGTTCATCTCCATCCGCGAACTCGCCAACGCTTTCACCGCCGCGCGGCCGCAGCTTGGTCTTTCCGTAGGTTTCAGCGAGGGTGTTGACCTGTCCAAATTCAACCCCGTGAGCGGCCAAGGTCTGGACGACACGAGGCTTCGCGGCTTGGGGTGGGCACCGCACGTTGGCCTTCACAGTGGGCTCGACCGCACCCTCGCATGGCACGAGGAACGGAATGCGGCCTCGTGACAACGCCTCAGAATCTGCCATCTCCTCAAGCGCCCCCCGCCCGTTACGAGGTGCGTGTACTTGGCATCACTTGGGAGCGCGTGCATCTGACTATCCAGGTCCAAGCGACTGCCCAACCCCACGCAGACCTCGGTAGCACGCCTTCACTCGCCTTTGAAATTGTGGACGCGGGGCGCGTGTTCCCCGTCATCTCCGCCGCGCTGGGAGATGGCCTTTTCGACCTTCACATCAACGTCACGACGTTTGCTGACCGTCGTGAGGTCCCCAACGGCACCTGGCGCATAAGGCTTGCCGTCAACGGCGAGCCGGATGCAGTGGCGACCCTCGATGTGAGCCGACTGGACCTGCTCGAGACTGCGGAGCGCGTGTTCCTCTACAACTCGAATCGGAACGCATACACGGTCACGTACGCGATTGCGGAAAATGAGATCGCGCTTGAGTTCCTTATGCGCGTATTCGAGTTCACTCGGGTGCCTGCGGCCGACGCTCGCAAGAGTCTGTTGCGCCGCGCCAGGGCCTCTGTGGCCAGCGGAGCAGCAAAGCAGCGCTACGCCCGATGGGTTTACGCCTTCTTCTCTCGCTGGATAGGACCAAAGCGCGGTCGCCTGCTGTTCGCATCGGACCAGCGCTCTGCGATGGAAGGGAACCTGCTGCGCGTGCACGAGCGGCTGGTAGAACGCGGGCTCGCCAACCAGTTCGACATGAAGTACTCGTTCAGGCTGCCCGCCTCCACCAACTGGACCGCGACGATTCGCATCCTCTACCTACTCGCGACGAGCGAGATAGTGCTTCTCGACGACTACTTTGCGATGCTCAAAAGCATCGACGTAGACAGCCGTACCAAGATCATCCAGCTGTGGCACGCAGGAAGCGGATTTAAAGCTGTTGGGTTCAGCCGCTTTGGCCAGGCGGGCTCGCCGATGCTCGAGAA
>CAYMRO010000160.1:0-4914 GCA_964392875.1 uncultured Demequinaceae bacterium | reverse complement strand
TGGCGCCACCGCGCCTGACACTGAGGCGACCGTCAAGGCGCTGCCGCTCTACCCGCAGATGAACGCCACGGTCAAGGGTGGCCAGATCTGGTCAACAGACGGGGTCTTTGAAGGCGCCTTCTCCTTCGCGAGCCCCCTCTCCATTCCCTTCGCGCTCGACGCCATGGTGCCGCAACTGGAGCTCGCTCTTGACGGCGACCCGGCAACGGTGCCCACCGGCATCGTCCCCGCTGCATAGGTCACCATGGAAACCATTCATCGCGCCACCGTCACGGGCCGCCAGCAAGTAACGCCGCTGATGGTTCGCCTCTCGCTCACCTTTGATACGCCCGACGCTTGGGTTACCACCGGCGTTGGCGACGAGTTTGTGCACATCGACGTTGGCGCGGAAACGCTTGACCTCGACGGCCACTCCGAGCGCCACTACACCGTGAGCGGCGTGTTCCCCGGCGGCTGTGAGGTAGAGGTGTTTCTCCACGGCGACGGCCCCGGCTCCACGTGGGGGCGCGAGGCGGCGATCGGCGACTCCGTGATGGTGTCAGATCCGTTTGAGTACTACGGCGTGCCGGAAGGCTCGGGCACTCGCGTGCTGCTGGGGGACCTCACCGCACTGCCGGCGATTGTGCGCATCCTTGCTGACGCGAGCGAGGATGAGCACTTTCGTATCGTGATCGAGGTGCCGTCCCTCGATGAGGCGCGAGACCTCGTCTCCCAAGCCAACGTCAAGGTCCAGTGGCGCGTTGCGGGGAACGGGATTGGGCCGTCGGCCATCTGTGATGTGGTGCGCGGACTCGCGGACGAGGGCGTGATTGCCCCGGATGCCAGGCCGTATGTGTGGATCGCGTGCGAGTCCAAGATCTCGCGCGCGGCCCGCACACTGTTGCGCAAGGAGATTGGGCTGCCTATCGCCCAGCAGCGCATCGTTGGCTATTGGCACGCGAACCAGGAGCAGGTCATGGCGGACTGGGAGGCGCTCAGCGACGAGACCAAGGCCGAGTACCTCGCCATTTGGCGCGAAGACCGCACGGACGAGGAGAACTGGCTCGAGCTGGAGCCGTTCTTGCAGTCGGTGGGAGCTTAGGCCGCGGCGGCGAACCGAGCACATCAGGCGAGGTTCTTGTCTCCCAGCGCATGAGCCTGGAGGGCGAGCGCGGCCGCGCCCCTGCACCATTCGGCGTCGTCTCCCGAGGTGGTGAGCAGATCGAGGTCAGTGGCGCGCGGGTCGCGCCGGTCGGCGATTCCAGCAGTCACCGCTTCCGCGGCAACTGAGACTAGCCGCACCCCCTCGCCGCCGAGGATGACGAGTTGTGGCATCGTGACGTTCGCGATGTCGCCAATGAGATGCCCCAGCCCGCGACCGGCGGCGTCCACCACCGCTCGAGCTGCGGGATCACCGTCGCTCGCAAGGTCCAGCGCCGCCTCGTAGCTCGTGGGACGGCCGCGAGCGGCAGCGGCCGCTGTTGCGATCGCCTCTTGGGCGAGCATCACGCGCGCACATCCGCGATGGCCCGCAGAACACAGCGGCCCGTAGGGGTCCACGGGCCAGTGGCCGATGAGTCCAAGACCTGAGTCAGCGCTCGTGACAACTTGTCCCCCCGCGACGAGGCCGTAGCCAATTCCCGCGCCCAAGGTTATGACCACGAAGCGATCAAGATTGCGGCCGCCGCCAAACCAGCGTTCATACTCCGTGAAGGCAATGAGGTCGTTCGCGATCACCACGGGCAGTCCCGACGCGCTCTCGAGCGGTCCGGCAAGTTCCACATTCTCCCAATCAAGGAAGGGTGCGTTCACCACCAGGCCACTGGCATCGACGAGGCCGCCGATTCCCAGTCCGATGCCGATCACCACTCCAACGTGCTCGCGCAATTCAGCGATGAGTTGAGCGACCTTGGCGACCACGGCGGCAGGCGAACGATCCGTCAGCGCCAGTTGACCCTGAGCTACGACTTGAGCGCGAAGATCGGTGACCACGCCGAGCACGGCGTCTCCAGTGAGTTTGAGGCCAATGAAGTGACGTGAGTCCGGAATGACGTCGAGCAACCGGGAGGGTCGTCCAGCGTGCCCGCTGGCACGCTCGCCCACCTCAACGAGGAGGCCGGACTCGATGAGGGGTTGACTCAACCGGGTCAGAGAGCCCGGTGACAGTTCCAACCTGCGCGCTATCTCGGCACGTGAAATGGGCCCGTTGATGAGCACCTCGAGGGCAACGTCGTGGGCTGCACCGCGGTGCGGTGTCCACGACGGTGTGGTTATGCGCAAGGTCCCTCCCGGGCTAGATCAGCGGAATTAGTTTCGCATATCAATACGGTAACGGTCTACAGGCTCTCTGCGCGACCAGTTGACACACAATTACTTTTGGCGTAGAACTAATGCACGCAGGGAGTACGTGCGGGGGCGCGTCGAACAACGGAGTTCACAGAAAGGCCTCACCATGAAGCACTGGAAGTCAGGTGCCGCAGCTGTAGCCGCGATCATCTCGCTTGGCGTAGCGGGATGTTCCTCCAGCCCGGACCCCACAACAAGTTCAACCGGCGGCGGCGGAGATGCCCTCACCGGCACCGTCACCTATTGGCATGCATACAGCGCGGACTCGCCGGAAGTGGCGACCCTTCAGGACACGATCATCCCAGCATTCGTAAAGCTTCACCCGGGAGTCACGGTCAAGGACGTTCCCGTCCCCTATGACGACCTTCACCAGAAGCTCATCACGGCTGCGGCCGGGGAGCAGCTGCCGGACCTCGTTCGCGCGGATATCGGCTGGGTTCCCGAACTCGCGAACCTCGGTGTTCTCGAGCCCCTCAGCGACTCGATGCCCGACTTCCAGACGTTCGCAGACCAGGTGTTCCCTGGGACGCTGGCGACCAACCTCTGGAAGGGCACCTACTACGGGCTGCCGCTCGACACCAACACTCGCGTCATGATGTACGACGATTCGTTCTTCACGAAGGCGGGCGTTGACGTGCCCACGACAGTGGAGCAACTCGTTGCTGCGGCGCCCGCGCTCAAGCAAGCTGGCGCGTTCGCTTTCGCCGACAACGGCGCGGGCGGCTGGAACATGCTCCCGTGGATCTGGAGTGCCGGTGGCGACATGACGGACCCCGACGTCACCAAGGCGAGCGGCTTCCTCAACAGCGCCGCTTCCGTGAAGGGCATCCAGACGCTAGTGGACCTCTACAAGGCGGGCTACATGCCTGACATCGTTCTTGGCGGCGAGGGCGGCCTCGCAACGAGTGACGGTCTTGCTACGGGTAAGTACGCGACCATCCTGGACGGTCCTTGGATGTTCCCGATCTTCGCGGACCAGTACCCCGACTTCACACTCTCGACGTCACAGGTGCCGGCAGGAGATGGTGGATCCATCTCCGTTGTTGGAGGCGAGGACATCGTGATGACGCAGTCGTCAACGAACAAGGAGGCGGCCATGGAGTTCATGCGCTACCTCTTGTCGCAAGACGCGCAATTGGCGATGGCCAAGGTGGGTCAGATGCCCGTGTTGCAGGAACTCGGCTCGCAGCTGAGTGACATCAACGCGTACTACGCCCAGTTCGTAGAGCAGTTGAAGACCGCCCGTCCGCGCCCCGTAACACCCGCATGGGCGCAGATGGACACCATCCTTCAGGACGAGATTCGCGCGGCCTTCCGTGGCGAGAAGACCGTCCAGGAGGCGCTCGACGAGGCGGCCTCGCAGGCCGACGCCCTGCTGGCTCAATACAACTAGCGAGGAAATGCCCGCCATGTCGATCTCCCGTACTACCGCGGTTACCCCCCGTTCCGCGGGCGGGAGGGCCCGGCGGCCGCGACCACGTGTCGCGGCCACCGGGCCGCGCAGGGACACGAAGGCCGCTTACGCCTTTGTCCTTCCCGGGTTTGCGCTCTATGCGCTGATCATGTTGTACCCGGCCATCAGGACCTTCCTGTTGAGTTTCCGCGACTGGCAGATTGCGCCAGGCAAGCCCAGCCCGTGGGTTGGGCTGGACAACTACATCCAGGCGTTTCAGGACCCGGTCTTTCTGAACTCGCTCGTGAACTCTGCTGCGTACACCGCATTCACGGTGCCGTTGCAGATCATCTTTGGGCTGGGACTCGCGGTATTGCTCGACGCGAAACTGCCTGGCCGCGTTGGCTTCAGGGTGTTGTTCTACTTGCCTGTAGTAACGAGCTGGGTGGTGGTCTCGCTGCTCTTCCAGTACATCTTTCAGTCAGGTGACGGTGTAGCGAATCACCTAGTTGTCGACGTCTTCGGATTGTCCTCGGAGAATGTCTCGTGGCTCCAGAGCCGGTGGACCGGCATGTTCGCGATCGGAGTGCTGGGGATTTGGAAGGGCATCGGCTGGGCGATGCTGATCTTCCTCGCCGCTCTGACCGCCGTGCCTGCGGAGCTCAAGGAGGCTGCGGCCCTCGACGGTGCTAACGCGGCCAAGCGCTTCCGCTACGTGTCGCTGCCTGCGATACGCGGAGCGCTTTCGGTGGTCTTCATCCTGCTCTTCATAGGTGGGTTCAACGTCTTCATCTCCGTTTTGCTGATGACAGGCGGGGGGCCAGGCAACGCCACCCAAGTGCCGCTCACGTACATGTACCAGCAGGCTTTCTCGTTCCTCGACTTCGGCTATGGCAGCGCTATTTCGTTCAGCCTCACCGTGCTCGTGCTCGCCGCATCGGCACTTCAATATTGGTGGACGCGCCGCCGGATGAGGGAATGACGTGAATACGAATAACTCTCGCGGGCTGACACTGCTCGTCCGCTATGTGCTGCTCGCCATCGCGGCGTTCGTGATGGTCTACCCGTTCTTGTACATGGTCTCGACCTCCTTCAAGACCCGATCCCTGAGCCTTGGCGACCCCACCTCGCTGTGGCCCTCTGAACCCACGCTCGAGAACTACAAGCAAGTGCTCGGCACGGAGAACTTCGCCAGG
>CAYMRO010000159.1:0-4997 GCA_964392875.1 uncultured Demequinaceae bacterium | reverse complement strand
CGTCTCCTACTTCAACCCCAACGAGCTGCTCGTCAACAAGGCCCTCGCCTTCGGCGTCTACCCCTACGTCAACGCCCCCGAGGCGCACCTCTACCTCGCGAAGCAGATGTGGGAGGAGGCCAACCACTGCATGTCGTTCGAGTACGTGCTGGAGACCTTCCCCATTGACCGCGAGGCGGCGTACGACTCCCACGTTGACGTGCCGTCCATGGCCGCCAAGGAAGAGTTCCAGGTCAAGTACATCAAGCGCATGACCGAGGACACCCTCGACATCACCACCACCGAGGGCAAGAAGGACTTTGTCCGCAACCTCATTGCCTACAACATCATCCTTGAGGGCATCTGGTTCTACTCGGGCTTCATGGTGGCGCTGTCGTTCCGTCAGCGCAATCTGCTACGGAACTTTGGATCCCTCATGGACTGGGTGATTCGCGACGAGTCGCTGCACCTGCAGTTTGGTATCAACCTCATCCTCACGGTGCTTGAGGAGAACGAGGACCTGCAGGACGCAGAGTTCGCGGAGGAGATCCGGCAGATGGTGCTTGGCGCCGTGGAGATGGAAGAGGCGTACAACCGTGACCTGCTTCCCACCGGCATCCTTGGACTCAACGCCGAGTACGTGAACCAGTACGTAAAGTACCTGGCAGATCGCCGTCTCGAAGAGCTCGGGTTCGACGCGCACTACAACGTGTCCAACCCCGCGAAGTGGATGGCAGCCGCGAACGACACGCTGCAACTCGTCAACTTCTTTGAGGCCACCAACACGGCCTACGAGGTCAACGCGCAAGCGACCAAGGTTTAGCACCGCGGCCAGGCTGGCGTTCGCGCCAGCCTGGAACCCCGGTTGTGGGGGTGTTGGTCACCTCGGGTACCCAACCCCGCGCAATGTGTTGTTCGGCACAGTCCTTCGCTGGCCGTGGGGGAATGACATACCGCTTGGTAAGGTTGCATCCGTCGCAGGGTTGTCGTGAATCCCTGCCGGCAACGGCGCCGCCTCCCACGTACCAGCACCATTGCAAGGATCCCGCGCGCCCATGACCGTCACCCGCACTGAACCTCTAGTCGCGCGCCATGCCGACCTTCCGGCACCCTCGCCGATGCCCGTCGCAGCGCCAGCCCCAGTTGAAATCTCTCGCGGCGACTCGTTCTCCAGCAAGCGGCGACTCCTTTACATCATCATGCTTGGCGCGCTGAGCGCACTTGGTCCCTTCACGATCGACCTCTACCTGCCAGCATTCCCAACCGTTGCCGCGGACCTCCGTGCCTCGGATGCAGCGATCCAGATCACCCTCACGGCCACACTAATTGGCTTTGCGCTCGGCCAGCTCATCGTGGGCCCGCTTGCGGATGCCTTTGGGCGCCGCAAGCCGCTGCTGATCGCCACAGCGGTGCACGTGCTCGCCTCGTTTGCCGTGGCCTTTGCGCCAACCGTTGAACTCGTCACGGTTGGCCGCGTCTTCCAGGGCATCGGCGCGGCAGGCTCGGGCGTGGTCGCCATGGCGATCGTCCGCGACCTCTTCTCCGGCCAGCGGCTCATCCGCATGCTCTCGCGCCTCGCGCTGGTATGGGGACTGGCCCCCGTGCTCGCGCCGGTCATCGGTTCGCAACTGCTCCGCGCGGTGGAGTGGCGCGGAATCTTCTTGGTCCTCGCCGCGTACGGCGTGGTGATGATGGTGGTCTCAGCCTTCTTCATGATTGAGACGCTTCCCGCAGAGCGGCGTGGCATATTTTCTAGCCGCGCAATTGCCCGACGCTATCGGCACCTTATCCACGATCGCGCCTTTGTTGGTGCGGCAATTTTGGGCTCCATGGCATTCACGGCCCTCTTCAGTTACCTCTCCTCAAGTTCGTTCCTCTTGCAGGACGTCTTTGGGCTGAGCGCACAGCAGTACGGCATCGTGTTTGGCCTCAACTCGCTTGGGCTCGTGGCGGCAACGCAGATCTCGGCGCGGCTCATGCGCACCTTCGCTCCCAAGCAAGTGGCGACGGCCGGCCTGTTGATCATGACGATCGGCGCTGCGTCGCTGCTGGTATGCGCCCTAGCGGACGGCGCTTTGTGGTGGGTGCTGGTGTCACTGTTCTTTGTGGTGTCGCCGCTTGGCGTGATCATGCCAACCGTGCAGGTGACGGCGCTTGCCAATCACGCCGCCGAGGCCGGCACGGCCGCCTCGCTCATTGGCGCCCTGAACTCGCTCTTGCCGGGGCTCGTGACTCCACTTGTCGGCGTGATGGGCGTCTCAGTGCTGACCATGGCGATCGTGATGATCGGTGCACTCGTGGTTGCGCACTTCGCGCTGTGGTTCATCGTCCGTCCCAGTGCGCCCTCGGGAGTTGTCGCCTAGCGCGAGGCCGCTGGCACCAGTCAGTCGTCGTACGTCAGCGTGACGCTGATGGATCCGATCAAGTAGTTGTCGCCCGTGGTCCACGCGCGCAACGTGTGCTTGCCTGGCGTGACGGCGTCCATTCCGACGAACGACTTAGCGTCCACGCCCAGCGTGTTCGCAAAGGGAGAGCCAAAGGCAGACGAGTCTGCTCCGTTCAGGGCCGAGTGGGTGAGCGGCGCAGTGCCATCCCATCCGTAGGGCTCAAAGTTGGTGTCGTCGAGAGACATACGGTCACCGCTCGTGCCGCGATCGCCTTCCCAAGCCGTCAAGCCCACGCTCGCGCTGCCAGGCTTGTCCGCATAGAACGTGAAGTCCGCACTGGTGCTGCCCATGACCCACTGGCTGCCCGTGAACAGTGCCACCTGCGAGGTGGGCAACGAAGCGAGCTCGTAAACGACCGTCAGGGTGAAGCCGCCGTAGTAGGTGGCATCGGAGTCTTTGTCGCTCGCGCTGAGCGCAATGTCCGCCAATGAGTACGTGCCGTTCCCGGCGGCCGCCACAAGAGCGGTCACGTCCGCACGCGCCTGGTAGTAGTCACGTGCGTCGTACGTGTGCTGAGCAACGGAGTCGGCGGCGATGGCCTGGTAGTCACCCGTGGGGGTCTTGAAGCGAGCTCGCGCTGTGTCGCTGCTCCATCCGTCGTCGGCTATGGAGCGGTTTGCGGACCACTCGAGCAAGGCGTACTTGACGGTGGCTCCCTGGGGCAGGAGTTTTGCGTTGAGTTCAGTGGAGCCGGAGTTGGTCTTGCCGCCTGCAGTGTTGAGGGCGACCATCTTCTGGTCGTTGTTGTTGTTGCCACTGTGGGCGTCGCTGCCAAAGTAGGACATTGTGGATCGGCAAGCATCACTCTGGAGATTGCAGCCCATGAGCGTGGTGCCCACTTGCGTGACCGCGAGGTGTCCCGTTGCCGCATAGGTTCCCGTGAGGTTCTGCGCCCTCTTCACGATCTCGGTGCGCACCCGGTACTCGGCGCTGACGTCGGCCGCCTGCGCCGAGAACTCCGTCCACGCGCCGTCGCCAATAAACGTGGCATCCGTCAGTGGTGTTAGGCCAAGGGTGAGCGTTGAAGCTTCACCAGCCTCGAGGTCTGCGAGCGTGCAGTTTGCGGTTGAGCGGCTGTCGGTGAGTGTGCAAGTCCAGTCGCCGGCCGTGAAGGTGCCGTCTGCAGAGAGCCGCAAGTAGTTTGCAATGCGTGCCGCGGGTGCGAGGCCCATCACCGAGGCGCCTCCGCTGGGAGTTGCAAACGTGAGGCCATAGGGCAACTTGATGGCTGCCGTCACATCGCCGGCGTCGCCCTCGCCTGCGTTAGACAACTCCATCGACACGGCGGGTGACTCTGACGAAATCGTCAGCAGGCCCAGTGCCGATTGCCCAATCGCGAGAGAAGCGGTCTTGGGCGTGCCCGTGTCACCACCAGTACCCGTGTCACCGCCCGTACCGGTGTCACCGCCAGTGCCAGTGTCACCACCGGTGCCCGTGTTCGCGCCCGTACCGCCGCTAGGCAGACCGGAGGTGCCGTGGCCAGGGGTGCCAACCACAGCGTCGGACCCGCCGTTTGGTGTTTCGTTGGGCTCGGCGGGAGGCGTAGCGCTCGGCTCGGCACTTGGCTCGGCACTTGGCTCCGTAGACGGCGACGGCGATGGCGACGTAGACGGCGTGGTGACGGGCCCGGGGCTAGAGCCGGCCGACGCAGCGGGCGTGGGATTGATGGAGGGCGTCTGGGCGCTCGTATCGCCGAGCGGGTTGAAGACCCCAAAGTAGCTGGCCCCGGAGACCGCCAACGCCACAACCCCAACGGCAGCGGCCGTAGGCAACACCACTGAACCGGCGGAGGCCACCCACGCCGCAAAGCCGGCGCCGCTAGCACCCGCACTCGCGGTTGCCGCGCCACCCGCAGCTCCGCCCGTTGCACCGCCCGAGGCACCGGCGGCGCCATGAGGTGCGAACGAGCCGCCGATAGGCATGCCACCCTCAAGCGCTCCCATGCCGATAACACCAAGGATCAGCGGAGCGATGATGCCGCGCATGCCGCGGTTGACGTCTTCAAGTTCTGCCACCAGCTCGGAACACGTGGTGCACGAGTTCACGTGGTCCTCGACCTTTGCGTGCTCGCGCTTAGCGAGTCCGCCGCGCACATAGGCACCCAACTGGGCGCTCGCTGCAAGGCATTCCAGAGATTGTGCGGAACTCAGGTGCTGCTGCAGGTACGCCTGGCGCAGTGCCTCACGGGCCCTATACGCGAGTGCCGCAACGCCATTGGCCGTGAGGCCAAGAAGTGGCGCAATGTCCTTGGGCGACTTCTTTTCCACCTCGGTGTACCAAAGCACCGCCTGCCAGCGCTCGGGGAGAGACTGGAAGGCATCGGCAACTATGCCGTGTTCAAAGCCAGCGAAGGCGCCTTCGTCGGAGGGCGCCTCATATCCAAGCGCGGACTCGTACTGGGACATGTCGTCGCCCGGGCGCGTGCGATTGCCACGGTCGATGATGTCCAGCCCGGTGCGCCGCACGATGGTGAAGAGATATGCGCGGAAGGCGAGATCGGGGCCGTCGCCGCGCTGCAGCGCGCGCAACACTCGCGAGAAGGATTCCGCAACTACGTCGTCAACGTCCGTG
>CAYMRO010000158.1:0-5001 GCA_964392875.1 uncultured Demequinaceae bacterium | reverse complement strand
TTGCGCACCCAGACACTGTCTTCATCAACACGATGGACAACACGATGATGGCGGCTTACTACCGCACGAGCATCGAGGCTCTTGGCGTGTATGGACATCTTGGACCGGACGCAGTGGTGCCAACGCCAGATCCTGCGTGGCCTGCCGACAGCGCCGTGCTCATCGATGCGCGTACAGGAGAGATCTTGTCGTCATCGCCGTGGGCGGATATGTCGGGCTTCGATATCCAGACAGGTCACTTCCGGACGTCTGAGCCAACTGCTCCTTGACGAAACCAATCGACGCTCTACCAGGAGATATGTACGCACGCACAGCGGTCAACTACGAGCGTGGAAGGATACGCGGTCCGTAAACCCCCGCATTCGGCGGCATTCCTCACGTCCAGAATGTATCGACCTGTTGATCGATCCTCCTATGAGTCAAAAATGTGCGCACTAAAGTTGCCGCATGGCAGAGATGCGTTTCAAGTACCCGTGGATTTTCGAGGCTACCGGGCAAGGCCCGTTGGCCGCGTTTGGCCTGGCCGCCGTATGGACCAATGTTGATACGGGCGTCCAGCTGTCTGCACGTGTTGACGATGTGGGCGGTGATGTTCTACGACTGTCGGTGATGGTGATCACACCGAACCTCGCGATGGGTCCGGTAGACCTGTCGCGTGCGCTGACCGGGGCTGGTGTGCCGGTTGAAATGGCGCTGGCAGATTTTACTCTTGAGGAAATCGCAAATGTGTGGAACGCCGCGATACGTGAGCTGATGCCCGCGGAGGGCGTGTAGTGAGCGCACGGTGAGCGCGTGGAACGGGGCCTTTGTGGGGCTCACGCGATAGGGGCTCAACCATGCGCACAGACTCGGTCGTATCGGGAACATCCAAAACGCCGATAATGTCCATTATGACATTATGCGTTGAAAACGAGGCCAACCTGCCCCCTACTTCGCACGGGATGTACGGCATGGTGCTGGCGCCGTCCGATCCCACATTGGCTTGGCATGAGCATCGAAGCATGCCTGCCGAATCGCGCTCTGACGCGTCGCGCAGCCCTGTGGCGCGGAGCAAACCCAATATCGAACCACGAGGTGCGCGGCTGGATTGATTCCACATTGCGCAGTTAAGAGGCCAACGGTTTCGGGTTGTGGATCGTGGATCTCGCGAGCAGCGGCACCTTCATCGGCGACTGCGGGCTTACCTATCAACACGTGGATGGCGAGACTGTTCTCGAGGTCGGCTATCACCTGTTGCCGGAATACCAGGGCAAGGGCTACGCAACCGAGGCGGCGAGGGCGTGCCTCGAACTTGCCTTCGACGCAATGGCGGCTACGCACGTGACCGCGATCATCAACCGCATGAATATCCCGTCGCGCCGCGTTGCGGAGCGGCTGGGGATGACGGTTGAAGTGGATACTTTGAGCAATGGCGAACTCCCCGTTGTTGTCTACGGCATCCGTCGCTAGTGTCGGAACCACCATCGGAGGGATGAATAACGAGCACCTACGGACCGCGCGAGCCGCGTAGCAACGCCGACGTCGCTCGACTCATGTTGGTGTTCGGCCTTGTCCTCGTTGCCGCAGCAACAGCCCTAGCCTTCACCGACCAGTGGCTCGCCAACTACGTAAACAATGGTGCGCATGCCTTGGCTGACCTGATCCTGCACGTGTGGAGCCTGATCGTTCAACTCGGCATGCCCCTAGGGAGCTTTCTCATCGTCGGGTCCATCATTGTGAAGCGCCTTCCTGAGTCGGCGCCTAAGGACGCCAGCCCCTCCCCCACTTCTCTGGCGGATTGACACCGGTTCGCCGAACCAACGACGGCCAAACCTACCCCCACGCAAAGCCCTCTTCGGGGGCACAGCAGGGTTGGCGTCGGATTGTGCCCCACTCCCCCGCTGGCACACACAAGAGGCACGCGCTCCCCAGGGTCCTAAGGTCCAGAACAACTCTCTCAGACAACCTTAGGCTCGCGCAGTTCCAACGGGGTCAGTGAGGACCAAGTTGAAGTCCCTGAACGTGGGGCGGTCTTCGCCGTCGCTCCGGGTCGATACCGTCGTGGAGCCGGTCCGCACGGTCCAGTCCACTTCTCGCCCAACGACGTGCGCAGTGACAAAAAATCAGCCTCTCTACCCCGGCATTGCGGATGTAATCAACGGGGACGCCGCGGTGGCGCACGTGATGAACCACGTGTGCGGCGGTGTCATTGGCTACCCGATCACCCCCTCGACAGAGTTTGTCGAGACGTTCGAAGCCGAGGCGCAAGAACAGGCGGCCTTAGCGCGTCGCGGCCTTTAGATCGATGACTCTGATCGAACCTCTCCCCCACTAGCCTGGTGGAATGACTCAGATTCGCTCAATCTCCGCCGAGGATCGCGCCGCGTGGCAACCACTGTGGGACGCGTACCTTGAGTTCTACGAAACGGCATTGCCCGATGCCGTCACCGATGACGTCTTTGCTCGCTTTGTAGCCGGCGAGAGTCTGCACGGCGCAATTGCGTGGAGCGACGCGGGCGAAGCGATTGGCCTGGTGCACTGGCTCTTTCACCCGTCCACATGGTCGGTGACGGACTATTGCTACCTTGAGGACCTCTATGTCGCCCCTGTCGCTCGTGGCGGCGGTGTAGGGCGCGCACTTATCGCACACGTCGGCGATGCCGCGCGCGCCGCAGGGGCTTCCCAGGTGTACTGGCATACTCAGGATTCCAATACGACGGCCCGAGTGCTCTACGACAGCGTCGCCACGTATACGGGCCACGTCCAGTACGAGTTGCGTTCTGCGGGAATCTAGCGACTGGACGGCCAGATCGCCTCTGCCACGAGCCGCTCGGAAAGCTCCCACATTCGGCTGGCGTTATCGCTAGTTCCCGTCACCATCGCGAGTTGCCCGCGAGGTCAGGAATGACGATGTCTAAGGTCGTGGACATCTACGCGAAGGCGACTTCGTCCGTCTTCTTGACTGCGGCCGTCTTGCCCTCGCCGCTCTGGAACTGCCAATAGAGGTTGGTGTGCGAGACCACCAGTTCCGGGCTCGGTGCACCCCATTGGGTGAGATCCTCCGTGGTGTGCGCGTCGCTCACAAGGGTGACGTCGTAACCGCGCGCGAATGCGCCGTGAATGGTTGACCTGATGCAAGCGTCACTCTGCGCGCCCGCCACGGTAAGTGCCCCAACGCCGAGTCCGGCAAGGACTTCTTCAAGGTCAGTGCCCTCGAACGAATCGCCGTGCACTTTGTGGATTAGGGGCTCCCCCTCCCCCATCGTCAACTCGTCGACGTATTGCCAGCCCTCGCTGCCGATGGGCATCCCTTCGGCCTCGGAATGCTGCACCCACACCACGGGAGTGCCAGCCGCACGCGCGCGATCAACGAGCGCGGACACATTGGCGACAACCTCATCGCGGTTGTAGGAGCCCCCGACAACGTCCTTCTGGACGTCGATGACAAGCAGGGCTTCGTTGGGCCGGTTCTCAAGAGTGGTCATGAGACCAGGTTACGACTGCCCCCTGACACGGACTACGCGAAGGCGTCTTGCTGTAGCCGCAGAGACACTTGTTCGGCCCAGTCGCCGATCTCCTCAAAGTCGCGGAAGTCGCCAAGCGGCGGGTTGATTGCCCTGATGAGGGCCTTCTCTCCGATGTTGAGCTTGTCTATGACGATGCGCCCGCCGAATCGCTTGTGCTCAATGGCGTTGACGTCGAGGGCGAGCGACTCTGCCTCGTCCAGCGGCTGTTCGGGCTTGGTCACTTGCGTCATCCCCACGGAAAACAGCCACACGTCGCGTCCACGCAGCGTGTTGGCGTTGTCACGAACAAGCGTTGCCGCGTCGCGACGCCACAAACCGCCGTAGACGGCGCTGCCGATGATGACGGCGTTGTAGAACCGCACCGACGCCACGTCACACGCATCGGCGAAATCCGTCTCAAATCCGTTGCGACGGAGCACCGCGGTGATCGCCGCGCCAACTTCGCGAGTCGCCCCATACTTGGAACCCGTTGCCACAAGAATCCTCATGTGGCCATTGTGTGCCCGCCCCCGGATCGACAGTTGGGACGATGGTCCCCGCCGCTCAGCCGATTTCGAGAACTAGGTCCCCGCCGCTCAGCGCCTCCACGCCGGAGACAACGACGCGCGTCACCTTGCCATCAACAGGGCTCGTGATGGAAGATTCCATCTTCATCGCCTCGATGGTGGCGACCGTCTGCCCAACCGTAACCTCGTCGCCCACCGCAACCACGGGGCTCACGGCACCCGAGAACGGCGCGGCGATAGATCCGGGCCGCCCAGCGTCGGCCTTTTCGCGGGAGACAAAGTCAACGGTGGCCGATTCGTCGCGAATCTGCACGGGCCTAATAGAGCCGTTGTACGAGAACATGGCGGTGCGCTCGCCGTGATCGTCGGGCTCGCCGAGCGCTTCGAGGGTGGCGATCATCTGCACGCCGGGGCTGAGATCAACCTCCACGTCCTTGCCGCTGCCCACCTCGAGTCCGTACAAGTAGTGGAACGTGTCAATCACGGAAATGTCGCCGTACGTCTCCACGGCCACATCAAAGTCTTTGGCAGGGCCGGGGAACAGCAAGTGGTTGAGTCGCCGTTGCCGTTCTGGGCCCGACGTTGCCAAGACGGCGCGGTCGTCTTCAGTGAGCTCGGGCACCTTCCGCTCAAAACTGCGGCCCGCTAGCGCCTTGGTGCGGAAGGGCTCGGGCCAGCCGCCGGGCGGATCGCCGAGCTCACCTTGCAGGAAGCCGATCACGGAGTCCGGGATGTCGTACTTGCCGGGGTTCTCCGCAAAGTCTGCGGGGTCGGCACCAATTCCCACGAGGTGAAGCGCAAGATCGCCAACCACCTTGGAGGACGGAGTCACCTTGACGAGCCTGCCCAAAATCCGATCCGCAGCGGCATAGGTGTCTTCGATAGCCTCGAACTTCTCGGCGAGTCCTAGCGAGATGGCTTGCTGGCGGAGGTTGGACAGTTGCCCGCCGGGGATCTCGTGGTTGTAGACGCGCCCCGTTGGCCCAGGA
>CAYMRO010000157.1:0-5084 GCA_964392875.1 uncultured Demequinaceae bacterium | reverse complement strand
ACAAAGGCGCTGGTATCCACGCCATTAGGGATGATGTGGGTTGCCTCGATGTGGAGGTGCTCACTGATGGTGGCCGCCGCGGAGGGTGACACGGCAATGCGCGCGTCAAGCTCCTCATATCCGGGCTTGATCCAGGGCTTGCCGAGCCGCATGATCCGGGAATCGTCGTTGGAGGTGTGGAACGTCGCGACGGTTGGGCCAACGCGCGCCCACATGGCGATGAGGGCAAGCGACGCGGCGCCAGGCTCGTGGAGGTGCACCACGTCAAACTCGCCCTCGCCAAGCCACAGCCGCACGCGGGCCGCGGAGACCAGCCCAAACGTCACGCGCGCCGTGGAGCCGTTGAACCGAATGGGCACGGAGCGGCCGGCGGAGAAGACGTACGAGGGCACCTCCGTCTCATCCCCCGCTGGCGCTAACACGGACACCTCGTGACCGCGGCCAATGAGCGCCTCTGCCAACTCCAAGACGTGCAACTGAACTCCACCCGGGCGGTCGAGCGAGTACGGGCACACAATCCCGATTCTCATTCGATCCACCCAAAGCGTTGAAGCATGTGCCAATCCTGCGGGTATTCGGCTACGGCGTCAGCCATCCACGCCGCCCACGCTCGGGACATCTCTTCCACAACTTCCGTAGAGACACCCTGGGGCACCTCCACTACCGAACCAAAGCGATAGACGATGCCCCACCTGGACCGGGCGGCCCTTCTGGCGGCGCCTGAGAGCCGCTCGTAGTGCACCATCACAGGTATCAGCGGTTTGCCCGACGCTTTGGCCAAGGCAGCCGGTCCGGGCGCCACGCGTACGCCGTGGCCCCACATCGTCACCTTTACGCCGCTGCCGCTGAGGTCACGATCTCCAAGGAGCGCAATGACGCGCGTTTCCTCTCCCGTGGCTTCGCGCAGCAATTCTCGGAAGGTGGCGGAGCCCTCGTGGCCATAGATGCGGATGCCAACGTTGGCACGCAACTGCACAAACTCATCGAACAATTCGCGCGGCTTGAGCACCTCAGCAACCGAGGTCACCGGCGCAATGGCGCGCGTTGCGTGGTACCCCACAAGGTCCCAGTTTCCGCTGTGGCTGAGCACAACCACCACTCCGCCTGCAGCGTGAATGGTGGACAGCGTGGGCTCCGATTCAGCGATGCGCACGCGTGCGTCAGCCTGCCGTTCAGTGATGCGTGGCATTTCAAGCACCTCGGCGTAATAGCGCGCGGCGCTCATCATTCCCAGCCTGGACAGGCGCGAGAGCTCACGGCCACTCAGGCCCGTCACACGATGCAAATTCTCTTCGAGCCGGACGCGCGATTTGCCTTTGCGCAGCCAGCCAACGTTGGCCCCCGCCCATGCTCCTGCACGCACCACGGAGCGTGGGGTGTAGCGCGCAACCCGCATCGCGACTAGCAGCGAGTTCATGAATGCGGCTCGTGCTCCACGCGAATGTCGAGGTCCTTGTTCCAACCGGGGTCAATGCGCGCGGTCTTGACCACGGAGTAGATGCGCTGCCCAAAGGTGATGGCCGCGAGCAAGGACAGCAGCCATAGGGTCCAGGTCAGCACCGGAATGGGCAACCCTAGACCTACCAGGCCTGTTGCGGTGAGGCCCAGCACCAGACGGTCAGAGCGCTGCGCAAAGCCGCCCTTGGCCTCCACGCCAATCGACTCCGCCTTGGCGCGCGAATAGGGCACCAGAAAGCCCAAAATGAGGCACACGAGCGCGGCTGCTGCGGTGACTCGCGAAACGTCAACGAAGCTCCACACGATTGCACCGTAAATGGCGGCGTCGGCCACCCGGTCCAGAGTGGAGTCCAGGAAAGCACCCAACCGCGACGACTTGTTGCCAAGGCGAGCCATGGTGCCGTCGAGCATGTCCGTGATCACAAAGAACGTAATCACCATGACGCCCCAAAAGAGCGCACTTCCGCCTTTGGGGAAGAAGAACAGGGCGCCGAACACCACGCCCGCGGTGCCGATGATGGTCATGACATTGGGGTGCACACCGAGTGCCAGCAGCCCGCGCGCAGGAGCCTTCCACAGGGCGCCCATGACGGGTCGCAGTTTGCCGAACACTTATGCCACTTCTTCCCAGGCGGCACTCACGCGCCGCCATGTGTCGTCAAGCAATTCCGGGAGTGCCTTGGTGTGGGCGATGATCGGCAGGAAATTCGAGTCACCTACCCAGCGCGGCACCACGTGTTGGTGCAGGTGCTCTGAAATGCCCGCGCCGCCCGTGACACCCTGGTTCATTCCGATGTTGAAACCCTTGGTGCCGCTCACGTGCTGCAGAACGCGCATGGCCCGCTGTGTCAGCACTCCCATTTCGTCGCGCTCAGCGTTGCTCGCCTCGGTGTACCAGCCGATGTGGCGATACGGGCAAATCATGAGGTGACCGGGGTTGTACGGATACAGATTGAGCACCACGTAACACGTGTCGCCGCGGTGAACCACAAGGTGGGAGCGATCGTCGTCGTTGAGCTTCTTGCATAGCGGGCACTCACCCTCGGCCGTTATGGGCGCGCGGTCCGATGCATTGCGCACATACGCCATGCGATGGGGAGTCCACAGACGTTCAAACCCGTCCGGGTTGCCACCCATCCATTCCGAGTCCACCACCTCTGGGCCCACGTTCTCCGGCTCCACTTGACGCTATACCTGCGCCTTGGAGGCGATGGCCGCAACGATGCGCTCTACTGCGCCGGCCACTGGCACCCCGTTGTCCTGGCTGCCGTCGCGGAATCGGAAGGACACCGCACCAGCCTCCGCATCCTCGCCGCCGGCGATGAGCACGTACGGCACCTTTTCCTTGGATGCGTTCCGGATCTTCTTGGGGAAGCGCTCATCCGAGTCGTCAAGCTCCACCCGCACGCCTTGAGCGCGCAACTGTGCCGCAACGTCGGCCAAATAGTCATTGAACGGCTCGGCAACGGGAATGAGCTTCACCTGCGTGGGCGCGAGCCACACGGGAAACGCGCCCGCGTAGTGCTCGGTGAGGATGGCGAAGAACCGCTCGATGGAGCCAAAGAGCGCGCGGTGAATCATGACGGGACGCTCCCGCACACCCTCCGCGCTCATGTATTCGAGCCCAAACCGCTCCGGCAGATTGAAGTCCAGTTGGATCGTGGACAGTTGCCACGTGCGGCCGATTGCGTCGCGCGCCTGCACGGAGATTTTGGGTCCGTAGAACGCCGCACCTTCGGGGTCCGGCACTAGATCAAGGCCCGACGCCACGGCGACTTCGCGCAGCGTTTCCGTTGCCTCTTCCCAGGCTTCGTCAGTTCCCACTGATTTCTCGGGGTTGCGGGTGGAGAGCTCGAGATAGAAATCTTCGAGGCCGTAATCCTTTAGAAGATCGAGCACGAATGTCAGGAGCGACGTGAGTTCGTCACGCATCTGGTCCTTGGTGCAGTAGATGTGCGCGTCGTCTTGCGTGAAGCCGCGAGCGCGGGTGAGGCCGTGGACCACGCCGGACTTCTCGTAGCGATACACGGAGCCAAATTCGAACAGGCGCAGCGGCAGCTCGCGGTAGGAGCGGCCGCGTGCGTCGAAAATCAGGTTGTGCATGGGGCAATTCATGGGCTTGAGGTAGTAGTCCTGGCCCTGCTTGGTGACGTTGCCGTCCGCGTCCAGTTCCTCGTCAAGATGCATCGGGGGGTACATGCCCTCCGAGTACCAGTCCAAGTGGCCCGAGATTTCGAAGAGCTTGGACTTGGTGGCGTGGGGCGTGTTGACAAACTCGTATCCCGCCGCGACGTGCCGCTTGCGCGAGTACTCCTCCATCTCCATGCGGATGATGCCGCCCTTGGGGTGGAAGACCGCCAGGCCGGAGCCAATCTCATCGGGGAACGAGAAGAGGTCAAGCTCGGTACCGAGCTTGCGGTGATCCCGGCGCTCCGCCTCGGCAAGGCGTTCCTTGTAGGCGACCAGCTCTTCCTTGGACGGCCACGCGGTGCCGTACACACGCTGCAGCTGCGGGTTCTTCTCGGAACCCTTCCAATAGGCGGCGGCGGAGCGCATGAGGGACCAGCCAATGCCAAGCACCTTGGTGGACGGAACGTGAGGACCGCGGCACAGGTCTTTCCAGGCCACCTCTCCCCCGCGTCGGACGTTGTCATAGATGGTGATGTCGCCATCGCCAATCTCAACGCTGGCACCCTCCGCGCCGTCTGCCTCGTGGGACAGCAACTCACACTTGTACGGCTCGTGGGCTAGCTCCGCGAGCGCCTCCTCGCGCGTGACCTCGCGGCGCTGGAACGCCTGGCCCTCCCGCTGGATGCGCTGCATGTACTTCTCGATCTCCTTGAGATCCTCCGGAGTGAACGGTGTTTCCACATCAAAGTCGTAGTAGAAGCCGTTCTCGATGGGCGGGCCAACGCCCAGGCGCGCGGCGGGATTGATGGCCTGCACGGCCTGAGCGAGCACGTGCGCGGTGGAGTGGCGCAACACCATCAGCCCGTCGGGCTCAGAGATCAGCACCGCCTCTACGGTTGCGCCGGCTGGCAATTCCCGCGCCAAGTCCCACAGGGCGCCGTCTACCCGCGCAACCACAACGTCGGGCCGCTCCGCGAAAAGGTCAGCGGCCGTTGTGCCCTGTACCACCGATCGCTCGACTCCGTCGACGGTCAAGGTGACACTAGGCACAATCGCTCCTTAGGGATGACGGCGCGCGGGCGCGCAACCACGTCTGATCGTACCTATACCCCACCGCCCCCCAGCGCGGGCTACTTGTCGTTGAGGCCCTCGAGGAAGTCCGCGGCCTTGTCAACGAGTCCGTCAACCTGGTCAGGGGTCTTGTCCTTGAGCATCTCGGCCCCGTCCTCAATCTGCTCGTCTGAGACGTTCTTGAGGGCGCCTTGCGCTTGCTTCACCATGTCATCCATGTCCATGGTCATCAGCGTAGGCACAACTGCAGGGCGCCGCTATGCGAGCGGCTCGCTATCGCCCTCCGCGCGCAGCGGAACTTGCCTGATGCTGCGAAACTGCCTCGCGGTGCCGTCCACGGGGTCAGTGAAGGTCAGTTCCCCCGCGAGCAACTGAAGCGGCCTGCTGAAGTCATCAATCTCCACATCCCGCACCTCTGGGTAGAG
>CAYMRO010000156.1:0-5108 GCA_964392875.1 uncultured Demequinaceae bacterium | reverse complement strand
CGGCGACATAGGCGCTGGCAGCGCCGAACGTAACCTGTTCGCCGTGCGCAAAGTTGCTTAGCCCTGTGGTGCCGTAAATGAGTGAAAGGCCAACGGAGGAAAGTGCAAGCAGGAGGCCAAAAATCACGCCATTGAGCAGGGTCTGGAGCAGGCGGTTGTCTCCAGCGTCGATCGCGGGGCCGTCAACCTCTCCGGTGGCGGCTTGCGCCGCTTGCGCAACCATGAAGGCGAAGACGGCCACTACAGCGACTATCGCGAAAATGCGCCACAGCAGGGTGTTTCGTGCCAGGGAACTCACCGCGGACCGCTTCACATGCTCCTCCTCAGTTGAGACGGTTTCACCCTAGCGGGCCAACGTTACGAGCGCGTTTTCACCATGCACGTAAGCCTTGCCGTGGCCACGAGTTTGCCAGAATCGTCCGTTATCGCGATGGCATACGTCGCCACTGTGCGTCCCAGATGCAGCGCCGTTGCCACCGCGGTCACATTACCCTGCCTGAGCGCGCGGTGGTGCGTGATACTCAGGTCAACTCCCACAGCGATGGCATCCTCACCGGCGTGAGCCATGGCGCCGAACGAGCCAACCGTTTCTGCCAAGGCGGCCGACGCCCCACCGTGAAGCAGGCCGTAAGGCTGGGTATTGCCCTGCACTGGCATCGTGGCAACCACTGTGTCTGCGGTCACTGATTGAATGGTGATTCCCAGGCGTTCAATGAGCGTCCCTGGATAATTGTTGAGCGACTCGTCTGCGGTCATGAGGATAGGTTGGCACCTGTGAGCGAATCCACCAAAGGCACGTTGCTGCTGATCGATGGTTTGTCGATGGCGTTCCGCGCCTTCTTTGGCCTCCCCGTGGAGAACTTCACCACTCCAAACGGCGTTGCGACCAACGCCGTCTACGGTTTCACAACCATGCTCTCCACGCTCATGCGTGAATACAAGCCCACCCACGTGGCGGTGGCGTTCGATCTCCCTGGAGGCACCTTCCGTACCGAAGTGCTGCCCTCGTACAAGGGCACGCGAGACGCCACTCCGCCGGACTTTGAACCGCAAGTGCCCCTCATCCGCGAGGTGCTCGCGGCGCTCGGCGTGAGCGCAGTGGAAAAGGAAAATTACGAGGCCGACGACCTGTTGGCCACTTACGCCCGGCTGGGACGCGAGGCCGGTTTGGAAGTGCTGGTGGTATCCGGCGACCGCGACACGATCCAGTTGGTAAACGAGGACGTCACCTTGCTCTACCCACGCAAGGGCGTCTCGGATTTGGTTCGTTATACGCCCGACGCAGTGGCTGAGAGATACGACGTTCAGCCTTCGCAGTACCCCGAGCTTGCAGCCTTGGTTGGGGAGACGAGCGACAACCTGCCAGGTGTCCCCGGCGTCGGGCCAAAAACCGCGGCCAAGTGGATTGCCACGTACGGCGGTCTTGAGGGAATTCTCGCGTCGGCAGACGACGTGCCTGGTAAAGCAGGGGAGAGCCTGCGTGCCAACCTGGAGCAGGTGCGGCTGAACCGGCAACTGAACCACTTGCTGACGGACCTCGAGGTCGCGCTTCCCGTGGCCCAGATGGAATATGCGGGCGGCGATGCGGCGGCCATCCACGCGGTGTGCGACGCACTGCAGTTCCGCACACTGCGGGACAAGCTGTTGCCGTTTGCAACCTCGGGCGAGGTGGCGCCGGCAACCGCCGCGGCGGAGCTCGTCATCATCACCGACGAACCGGTTGCGGGCATCATTGCGCACACCGGGAGGTGCGCGTTGCACATCGAGGGCCGCACTGGGGCCGACGCCGATGCGTGGGCCCTGGGCATGGCGGCGAGCGATGAATCCGCGTACGGCGTGGACCTCACGGCGCTCACTCCCGACGAGGACGAGGCACTTGGAGCATGGCTCGCGAACGCCGAGATTCCCAAGGTGCTGCACGGATCCAAGGACGCGTGGCACTCACTGGCAGCGCGCGGCTATCAGCTCAATGGGGTCATGGGTGACACCCAGATCGCGGCGTTCCTGGTGAACCCCGACCAACGCGGATTTGCGCTTGAAGCGATTGCGCAGCGGTACGTTGGCGTGTCGCTCGATGAGGCGGTGGACGAGGGTCAATTGGACCTTGGCTTGGAGGGGCCGCAGGCCGCGGCTGCTGCTCGCCGCGCCGCCGCAGTGTTCGCGCTCGCCGAGGAACTCGAGGGTCAGGTGGACGCGCACGGGATGGCCGCGCTCTATCGCGAGATGGAGTTGCCGCTCATCGTCACTTTGGCCCGCATGGAATTCGCCGGCATGGCGGTGGACGCTGGCAAACTCTCTGAGTTGTCCAAGGAAGCGCTGGGCAGAGCGGAGAAGGCGGCCGACGCTGCCTACGCCTCCATTGGCGGGGATCGGGTCAACCTGGCTAGCCCCAAGCAGTTGCAGGAGGTGCTCTTTGATCGCCTCGGCATGCCCAAGACCAAGAAGATCGCCACTGGTTACACCACGGACGCCGCCTCGCTCGCGGATCTCAGCGAGAAGATGCCGCATCCGTTCCTCGACGCGCTGCTCGCGCATCGTGACGCGTCAAAGCTGTCGCAAATCATCGAGACACTCGCGCAATCCGTGCGCGGCGATGGCCGCATCCACACCACGTTTTCCCAGGTGGTGGCCGCAACGGGACGGCTCAGCTCCAAGGACCCCAACCTCCAGAACATCCCCATTCGCACTGAGGAAGGGCACCGCATCCGGGAGGCCTTCGTGGTGGGCTCGGGATTCGAGACCCTCGTGACGGCAGACTATTCGCAGATCGAAATGCGCATCATGGCGCACCTCAGCGGGGATGCGGGGCTCATCGAGGCGTTTAAGTCGGGCGAGGACTTGCACCGGTTTGTGGGCTCGCGCGTGTACGGCGTGGAGCCAGTAGACGTCACGCCAGCTATGCGCGGCCACGTGAAGGCCATGTCGTATGGACTCGCGTACGGGTTGTCGGCGTTTGGCCTCTCGAAGCAGCTTGGCGTGGACGTTGCCGGCGCCCAATCACTCATGGACGAGTACTTTGAGCGGTTTGGCGGGGTGCGCGACTACTTGCGTTCAGTGGTGCGGCAAGCGCGCGAAGACGGCTACACGGAGACCATCTTTGGTCGCAGGCGCTACATTCCGGACCTCACCTCGTCCAACCGCCAGCGCCGGGACATCGCCGAGCGCGTGGCCCTCAATGCACCCATCCAGGGAAGCGCGGCTGACCTCATCAAGCGCGCCATGCTCGCGGTTGACGCGCGGCTACAGGACCAAGGGCTGTCATCTCGGCAAGTGCTGCAGGTGCATGATGAACTCGTGGTTGAGGTCGCTCCCGGGGAACGGGAAGCGGTAGAGGCCATTCTCAGGGACGAGATGAGCGGTGCTGCCCAGCTCTCCGTGCCTCTCGATGTCAACGTTGGAATCGGTGCCAATTGGCGCACCGCGGGACACTGAAAGTAGGCACATGCGCATCGGACTGCTCACGGGCGGTGGGGATTGCCCCGGGCTCAACGCGGCTATTAGGGCCGTCGTCAAGCGCGGCACAGCCGAGTACGGCTGCACCATCATTGGCTTCCGGAACGGCTGGGAGGGCGTCATCAACGGCGACGCGGTCCCGCTATCGCGCAATGATGTGTCCGGAATCCTCGTGGACGGCGGCACCATGCTCGGCACCTCGCGCTGTCACCCGCACAAGGTGGAGGGCGGCATGGACGCCGTCAAGGAGACGGCCGAGAACGAGAAGCTCGACGGCTTCATCTGCATCGGCGGAGACGGCACCCTGAAGGCCGCGGGTAAGGTCTCGATCGCGACCGGGCTGCCAGTGATTGGAATCCCCAAGACGATCGATAACGACGTGGTGGGCACGGATGCCGCCATCGGCTTTGACACCGCAGTCTCCATCGCCACCGAGGCGATAGATCGGTTGCACTCAACGGCAGAGTCGCATAACCGCGTCATGGTGGTGGAACTTATGGGCCGGCACTCCGGGTGGATCGCTGTTACCGCTGGCATTGCAGGGGGCGCGGACATCATCTTGGCTCCCGAGGAGCCGTTTGACGTGGACGTCATTGCCAAGAAGATCAAGCACCGTCACCGCTACAAGAACTTCTCCATTGTGGCCGTGGCGGAAGGTGCGATTCCCGCCGAAGGGTCCGATTGGACGGGCAAGCTGACCATCGACGAAAAGGGCAACCCCATTGCCGGGTCCATTGGGCATGAGGTGACCAAAGCGATCGAGGCCGCAACGGGATTTGCCACGCGGCTCACGGTGCTGGGCTACACCCAGCGCGGTGGCATTCCCACCGCCACGGACCGGCTGCTCGCGACGCGCTTTGGGGTGGCGGCCATCGACGCCATCACGAGCGGGGAGACCGGGAAGTTCACGGCGCTCGTGGGGGACAAGATCGCGCTGGAGCCGTTCGAGACCATGATGGGCAAAACCAAGTGGGTGCCCGAAGAACTGCTAGCCACCGCCCGGGACCTGTAAGCGCGCTCTGAAGGTAGCGTCGGGCCACTTGCTGCAACGTGGCCGCCCCGGCCGCGCCTCTAGCCACCTCTGCCAACCGGGCCGTCCCGGCCGTCCCGGCCATCCCGGCCACGCCGGCCATCCCGGCCACCCAGCTAGCCCAGCTAGCCCAGCCGCCCAACTGCGGTGTTCGGTCAACGCGCGCGGCGGCCCATCCCTCTGGGCGGTGAATTTTCACCGTCCAAGGGGATGAGTGCGAGAACAGTCCCTCTGGGCGGTGAATGATCCGCACCGTTCGCGACCTACACGACGCGATCTGTAGTCCGAGTGAGGCCGGCATTGTGCCTGCGTACCTGCGCGGGGTATGATTTCCGATGGTCTGGTGCGTTTTGCCGCGCCATTGACCAAGTCCATATTCATACGATTCACATCCCTGTCCATCGGAGTCACTCCTTAATGTCCGTATCCACCCCCGAGACCACCCTGATCGCAGTCAACGACATCGGCACCGCTGAGGACTTCCTCGCTGCCATTGACGCGACAATCAAGAACTTCGAGGATGGTGACCTCGTTGAGGGCATCATCGTCAAGGTCGACCGTGACGAGGTTCTCCTCGACATCGGTTACAAGACCGAGGGCGTCATTCCTGCCCGCGAGCTTTCCA
>CAYMRO010000155.1:0-5142 GCA_964392875.1 uncultured Demequinaceae bacterium | reverse complement strand
TTCACCGGCTCCACCTCGGTGGGCCGCATGATCGCCAAATCCACGGCCGGCTCCGGCAAGAGCGTCACGCTTGAGCTGGGCGGCAAGGCGGCGAACATCGTGTTCGACGATGCCCCCCTTGATCAGGCGATCGAGGGCATCGTCAACGGCATCTTCTTCAACCAGGGTCACGTGTGCTGTGCTGGGTCCCGGTTGTTGGTCCAGGAAAACATCGAGACGGAAGTGGTGGAACGACTCAAGGACCGGTTGCGAACGCTCCGGCTGGGCGACCCCCTCGACAAGAACACCGACATCGGCGCGGTCAACTCGCGCGAGCAACTGGACCGCATCCGCGAACTCTCGGACATCGGCGAAGCTGAGGGCGCAACGCGGTGGACCTCGCCGTGCGAGATCCCAGCCAAGGGCTTCTGGTTTGCCCCCACCATCTTCACGGGAGTCGAGACGAGCCACCGCATCGCTCGGGAAGAGATCTTTGGCCCCGTGCTGAGCGTCATGACCTTCCGCACTCCCGCCGAGGCGATCTCCAAGGCGAACAACACGCCCTATGGCCTGTCCGCCGGCATCTGGACGGACAAGGGCTCAAAGATTCTCGCAGTGGCAGACAAGTTGCGCGCGGGTGTCATCTGGGCCAATACGTTTAACCGTTTTGACCCTGCGTCGCCCTTTGGCGGCTACAAAGAGTCCGGGTACGGGCGCGAGGGGGGCCGCCACGGTCTGGCTGCCTACCTCACCAGCGGACCAGCGGCCGGCACAGTTCGGAAGGCAACGCGATGAGCCACCTCCCCGTTCCCAAGACGTACAAGCTGTACATCGGCGGCGCGTTCCCACGCAGCGAGTCCGGTCGCGTCTACGAGGTCACCACGGCCAAGGGCGCGTTTGTGGCGAATGCCGCCAAAGCGTCGCGCAAGGATGCGCGGGACGCCGTGGTTGCCGCGCGGGCGGCGTTCTCCGGCTGGGCTGGCACCACCGCCTATAACCGCGGCCAGGTGCTGTACCGCATCGCCGAACTCCTCGAGGGCCGCAGCGCCCAATTCGCGGAGGAGCTGCAACTCTCGGACGGTATCTCAGCTGCCGCGGCTGTCAAGCAAGTAGAAGCCGCGATCGACACGTGGGTCTGGTACGCCGGGTGGGCGGACAAGTACGTGCAGGTGGCCGGCAACGGCAACGCCGTGAGCGGTCCGTACTTCAACCTCTCAACGCCCGAGCCAACTGGCGTGGTAGCCATCGTCGCACCTGAGAGTCAGGGATTGATGGGCCTCGTGAGCGTCATCGCACCCGTGCTCGTGAGCGGCAACACGGCCGTTGTGGTGGCAAGCGAGAAATCGCCGCTGAGCGCCATCACGTTGTCAGAGGTGCTCGCCACGAGCGACGTTCCCGGCGGCGTGGTCAACATCCTTACGGGTTCGGCTGCGGAGATCGCGCCGTGGCTCGCAAGCCACGCCGACGTCAACGCGCTGGACCTCGCTGGGGCTGGCTCGCTCGAGTGGGTGGACTTGCAGATTGCCGCAGCCGACACCCTCAAGCGCGTGCTGCCGCCCGAGCCGGGCCTGCCGTCTCCCACCATTTCCCGCATCACGTTCTTTACGGAGACCAAGACGGTGTGGCACACCAAGGCACTCATCTGACGGGGGTTGGCGGCTAGACCCCCAGCACGGTCCGCACGTCCGCTTCCAGCGCCAGCATTTCCTCTTCCGCTAGCGCGCGGGCAGCCGCAACGTCGCCGTCTGTTACGGGCTTGATGACTTCCAGATATGCCTTCACCTTTGGTTCCGTGCCGCTTGGCCGGATGATGACACGGGCATTGGAGGCGGTCGCCAAATGCAGGCCCGACGTTGGCAACAGGCCAGCGAATCCCTCACCCATATCGTCCGTTGAGGTAACGGCCGAGCCCGCGAGTTGTTCAGGGGGAGCGCCCATGACGCGCGCCATCGTGGCTGGTATTTGAGCCAAATCCGTGAACCGTACGGAAACCTGACGAGTCAGGTAAACGCCGTAGTTGCGGGCGAGATCGTCGATGGCGTCGGCGAGGGTGCGGCCCTCTGCCTTGAGATCGGCGACCATGGCGGCCATGACGATTCCGGCGCTGACACCGTCCTTGTCCCGCACAAGCTGGGGATCAACGCAATAGCCGATCGCCTCTTCGTAGCCATAGACCAAGCCGGGAACTCGACTGATCCACTTGAAGCCCGTCAGCGTGTTGACGTGGCTGTGGCCGTGCCGCTCTGCGATGGCCTTGAGCTGACGCGAGGAGACTATTGAGTTGCCCAGCACTTGGGAGCCAGGGGCCATCCGTAGCAGCGCCCTCCTAGCCGCCACCCGCTCGCCGAGCAGCGAACCCACCACGTCGCCATGCAGCATGACCCACTCGCCGTCGATAACTGTGGCGATGGCGCAACGGTCAGCGTCGGGGTCATTGGCGACCACAACGTCGGCCCCTACTTCGCGAGCCAATGCCAACGAGAGGTCAATCGCCCCAGGCTCCTCAGGGTTGGGGAAGGCGACGGTGGGGAAGTCGGGATCCGGAACTGCCTGCTCGGCCACCTCAAAAACGTCGGTAAATCCGGCGGCTGCGAGCACGCGCGTCATGCATTCCGAGCCAACGCCATGCATGCTCGTGATGACCACGCGCGTCTTGCTGCGACGGTCATCCGGGGCGGTTCCCGCGCCAGCCGCCGCGCCCGCAATGTAGTCGTCAACTACGGAGTCCGCGATGATCTCCCAGCCCCCCGAGGCGCGCGGTACGGCCAGAACGGACTCAACTGCGGCAATGTGCGCGGCAATCTCGGCATCGTATGGCGGCACAATCTGCGAACCCTGGCCCGAGTCGGTGACGGTGCGTCCACCCAGGTAAACCTTGTATCCGTTGTCACGCGGAGGGTTGTGCGAGGCCGTCACCATGACGCCGGCATCGGCGTTCAGGGCGCGTGTGGCGAAGGCAAGCATGGGGGTTGGCAGCATGCGCGGCATGAGCTTGGCGTGGTGCCCCGCGGCCTCCATCACGGCAGCGGTGTCGATGGCAAAGTCGATTGACCGGTGGCGCCCGTCAAACCCCACGGCGACCACCGCGCCGGGCCCAATCTGCTCGGTGAGATAGGCGGCGAGGCCCGCGGCGGCACGGATCACCACTGACCGGTTCATGCGATGCGGACCGGCACCAACCGCCCCGCGCAAACCCGCGGTGCCAAATTGCAGCATGCCACTGAAGCGATCCTGGAGGTCGGTGAGCGCATCCGCAGAACCGCCGGCGATGGCGTCAAGCACCGCCTCGAGCTCCGCCACCGTCACGGGGTCGGGGTCGTCCGCGATCCATGCGCGTGCCTCATCAAGCAAGGCATCGCCGCTCGCGGCGCTCATGCCATCGCCGCGACGATGTCGGCGAGCAGTTGGGAGATGCGGGGCCCAGACTCACGGCCAACATCCAGCACCTCGCCGTGGTGCAGCGCCTCGCCGCCAATCCCGGCGCCCAGGTTGGTCACGAGCGACAGTCCCAGCACTTCCATTCCCCGTTCCCGCGCCGCGATGACTTCTAGTGCGGTAGACATGCCGATGAGGTCCGCGCCCCAGCCCGTGGCCATGCGCACCTCGGCGGGGGTCTCGTATTGGGGACCGGTGAATTGGATGTAGACGCCCTCGACCAGACTGGGATCGATTCCCCTGGCGAGCTCCCTGAGCCGCGGCGAGTAGGCGTTTGTGAGGTCCACAAACGTGGCGCCCTTCAATGGAGTCACGCCCGTGTAGTTGATGTGATCGCTGATGAGCACCACGGAACCCGGCCCCACCTCCGGCCGCGAGGAACCGCAACCGTTGGTTACCACCAGGGTTGTGCACCCGGCCGCCGCCGCCATCCGCACCCCGTGCGCCACCTTGCCCGCGTCAAGTACCTGGTAATAGTGCTGGCGAGCGCCCAAGACCAAGACGGCCCGGCCGTCGGGCGTCCTTAGTGAACGCATGAGCGAGGAGTGCCCGGCTACGGCGTGCGCGTCATAGCCAGGGATCTCTGCGGCCTCCACGGACGCTATCTCCTCGCCAATCAGATCCGCTGCACCGCCCCAGCCGGAGCCCAGAATCAGGGCGATGTCGTGGTGCGCAACGCCCGTGCGCGCGGCGAGTACGGAGGCGGCCTCTGCCGCGGCTGTGAGGGCAGTGTCCATGCGACCCAGCCTAATCGCTGGGCGTTGGCTCCGCTGAGACCCCGGCGTCGTCCACAATGGAGGCATGACTTCACGCGTAGTGATCGTTGGGG
Source organism: uncultured Demequinaceae bacterium (assembly GCA_964392875.1). Classification (GTDB taxonomy): domain Bacteria; phylum Actinomycetota; class Actinomycetes; order Actinomycetales; family Demequinaceae; genus Demequina. Next base: position 899 of record CAYMRO010000155.1, on the reverse strand, counting down.
GAGGACCCGGCGGCTATGAGGCGGCAATTGTCGCCAGCAAAGCCGGAGCCGAGGTGACGCTCGTTGAGCGTCAGGGCCTTGGCGGGAACGCCGTCCTCACCGATGTTGTCCCCTCAAAGACCATCATCGCCACGGCGGAATGGCTCACCATCGCGGGCCGTGCGCCGGAACTGGGCATCACCTCCCCGGACGATGCCGCGGAACGGCTCCGCGAGCGCGTGGACATGGCCGCCATCAACGAGCGCATCCGCTCCTTGGTGCTCAAGCAATCGCATGACATCTCGCTACGGCTGGAGCGCAACAACATCCGCGTGGCCTCTGGGACGGGGCGCCTCGTGTCTCCCACCCGCGTCGCCACGGAGACGGAAGAGTTTGAGGCCGACGCTGTGCTGCTTGCGCTGGGAGCGTCGCCTCGCACACTGCCCGGCTCGGAGCCAGACGGCTCGCGGATTTTGACGTGGACGCAGCTGTACGACCTGACGACGCTGCCCGAGCACTTGATTGTGGTGGGTTCCGGGGTGACAGGCGCGGAGTTCGCGGGCGCCTACAACTTGCTCGGATCGCAAGTGACGCTCGTGTCGTCTGGTGATCGCGTGCTCGCCAACGAGGATCCTGAGGCATCCGCGCTCATCACCGAGACCTTTGCCCGACGCGGCATGCGGGTGGTTGGCAGCGCGCGGGCCGAACGTGTGGTCAACACGGGAGACGGCGTGGCCGTGTTCCTCGTGGATGGCCGGGTCATCGAGGGATCACACTGCCTCATGGCCGTTGGGTCCACACCCAACACAGCAGATCTTGGGCTCGCGGAGGCCGGGGTGGAGTTGGACGCTCGCGGTTACATCACTGTGGACAAGGTGTCCCGCACCAGCGCGCGCGGTGTCTACGCGGCGGGTGACTGC
>CAYMRO010000154.1:0-5156 GCA_964392875.1 uncultured Demequinaceae bacterium | reverse complement strand
GTTGACTACGTGGATGAGTGTGAAGTGCTCACGCCAGCCGACTACGCGAACCACATCGACAAGTGGCGGTTCACGGTGCCGTTCGTGTGCGGAGCCACCAACCTTGGAGAGGCGCTGCGTCGCATCTCGGAGGGTGCGGCCATGATTCGCTCCAAGGGTGAAGCTGGCACGGGTGACGTGTCCAACGCGACCACGCACATCCGCACCATCCGCGCCGAGATTGCGCGCCTCACCTCGCTTCCCAAGGATGAGCTCTACGTTGCGGCCAAGGAGTTGCAGGCGCCCATTCAGCTGGTTCAGGAGATCGCCGAGACCGGCAAACTGCCCGTTGTGCTCTTCGTTGCGGGCGGCATCGCCACCCCGGCGGACGCCGCAATGATGATGCAGCTTGGCGCGGAGGGTGTGTTCGTGGGCTCGGGCATCTTCAAGTCCGGCAACCCCGCTCAGCGCGCTGCCGCCATCGTCAAGGCCACCACTTTCTACGACGACCCCGCGGTCATCGCGGACGTCTCGCGCGGGCTTGGCGAGGCGATGGTTGGCATCAACGTTGAAGAGGTTCCGGAGCCGCACCGCCTCGCCGAACGTGGCTGGTAATAGGCCCCACGCCGTGGTTGGCTCGGACGCCGCGCCCACCTCTCGTGTGGTGCGGCACGGTGCGCGAGTGCTGCTCTTGGACGGCGCCGGCCGCATGCTGATGGTGCGCGGCCACGATCCGCACCAGCCCCAGCGGAGCTTCTGGTTCACACCGGGCGGCGGCATCGAGGAGCACGAGTCCGCGCGTGAGGCGGCCGTTCGCGAGCTCGCGGAAGAGACCGGATACGTTCTTGACGTTGAGGAACTCGTGGGGCCGGTGTGGCGCCGCACCGCCGTATTCGACTTCTTCAGCAGGCCGTATACCCAGCACGAGGAAATCTTTGTTGGCTTGCTTGCTGACGCGGAGCGTCGGCCTCGCGCGGCCGCGGAACTGACCGCGGACGAGACCGAAGCGCTCGATGAGTTTGCGTGGCTCAGCCGCGATCAACTACGTGCGGAGGAGCGCGAGGTCTTTCCCTCGGTGCTACTTGAGCCGTGGGACGTGTTCACGGAGTGGGACGGCGTAACGCGCGAACTGGGGGTGAACCCAGAGTGACGACTATCGGAGTGCTGGCTCTGCAAGGCGACGTCCGCGAGCACGTAGCGGCGCTGGAGCGAGTGGGAGTTGACGCGCCACGAGTGCGGCGCCTCGCGGAGCTCGAGCGCGTTGACGGTCTTGTCATACCTGGTGGCGAGTCCACCACCATCGACAAATTGCTGCGTGCGTTTGACCTGTTTGAGCCGCTGCGTGCGCGCATCGCGGACGGTATGCCAGTGCTGGGCTCGTGCGCGGGGATGATCCTGCTGGCCACCGAGATCATTGGTGCCATCGAGGGGCAGCAGACGCTTGGCGGCATTCCCATGACGGTACGCCGCAACGCTTTTGGGCGTCAGGTGGATTCCGCCGAGGTAGAACTCACGTGGCTGCCCAACGGGTCTCCCATGCACGCCACGTTCATCCGGGCGCCTTGGGTGGAGTCCTGGGCTCCCGAGGTTGAGGTGCTCGCCGTGGACGAGGCGCACGGTGCTGTTGCGGCGCGCGGTATTGACGGCAAGGGCGGGGCGGTGGTTGCGGTGCGGCACGGCAACGCGATCGCCACGAGCTTCCACCCGGAGATCCACGCTCCCGGCACCAAGCCGGATGACCGCGTGCATGCGTTGCTGGCGTCGCTGGTTACAGGCGCACAGCCTTGATTACTTAGAATCAAGGCAGAAGACTTGATTGCTAAACATCAAGGTTGTAACCTTGTGTCATGTTCGTAGTCACAGCAGATCAGCACGCAAGCACTCGCGTGGGCGACCGCGTTGAGTCCCTCCTGAGCGCACTTGAACCGTGGATGCAGCGGTGGACGGACGCCATTGCGCTGCCCGTAGAGCGCACCGTTGGCGATGAGATTCAGATAGTGCTCACCACGCCAGAGGCAGCGCTAGACCTTGGTCTCACGCTCGCGCGGCTGGGCAACTGGTCCATCGGCATAGGGGTTGGACCAGCCGACGGCCCGTTGGGAGCAAGTGCGCGCGTCAGCTCGGGGCCAGCGTTTTTGGCCGCACGGCGTGCGGTGGAGCGCGCCAAACTGAAGTCAGAACCCGTGCCCATCGTGGTTGCCGGGGTGCACGACGACGCGGCGGAAGCGGCCACGGCCGTGGTGCAGCTCATCGCGTCGGTGGTTCGTCGCCGGTCGCAAGCAGGGTGGGAGGTTGCAGATCTCTTGACTGACGGCGTCACTCAGCGTGACGTTGCCACGCGTCTGGCGATTTCGCAGCAAGCGGTGAGTCAGCGCGTCGCATCTGCCATGATCGAGGAGGAACGTCGAGCCCGGCCCGTAGCGGTGCGGCTCGTCGCCGCTGCAGGAAGGTAACCATGCCGGTTCTCATCACACTCATCGCGATTGGCGCGTTGGCGCTGTCCGCCGCCCTGGGTTGGGTGCTCGTGAAAGCCATCTTTCAGCACATCAGCCCTGCTGCAACCCCAGGTGTGCTGCGCGGCGGAACCTGGATAGGCATCCTCGAGCGCGTCCTGATCACAGGCGGGATCCTCGTAGGCATGCCAGAGGTGATTGCCGTGGTGATAGCAGTGAAGGGCCTTGGTCGCTATCCGGAACTGCGTGAAACCGAGGGCGAACTGCGCGGCGGCGTTGCCGAGCGCTTCATCATCGGCACCCTCACGAGCTTTCTTACTGCGGCCGCCATTGGCGTAGGTGCGCGAGCCTTGATTCTCGCGATCGCTTGACCCCCTGACCCCAGCGTCGGCACATACTCACCGGCGTATCGCGCGTGTCGCTGTGGGAGGGCGTACGCAGCGGGCAGAGGTTTCACGCTGGTGCCCGTCACGGCGCCTAGAATGGTCGGCAGTCTTGATTCCCAGTACCAAGGAGCATCGTGTCCGGCCATTCCAAGTGGGCTACCACCAAGCACAAGAAGGCTGTCATCGACGGCAAGCGTGCAAAGCTTTTCGCCAAGCTCATCAAGAACATCGAGGTTGCGGCACGTACCGGCGGGGGAGACCTAGCAGGAAACCCGACGCTGTTCGACGCTGTGCAGAAGGCCAAGAAGTCGTCGGTTCCGAACGACAACATCGACCGCGCGGTCAAGCGCGGCAGCGGCCTCGAGAGCGGCGGCGCCGATTACGAGACCATCATGTACGAGGGCTACGGACCCAACGGAGTTGCCGTGCTCATCGAGTGCCTCACCGACAACCGCAACCGCGCCGCTGCGGACGTGCGCATCGCCCTCACCCGCAACGGCGGCTCGCTCGCGGACCCCGGTTCCGTTGGTTACCTCTTCAGCCGCAAGGGCCAGGTCATCGTGGACAAGGCGAGCGGCGTGACGGAAGACGACCTCATGGAGGCTGCGCTGGACGCTGGCGCAGAGGACATCAACGACCTCGGAGAGGTGTTCGAGATCATCTCCGAGGCCGCAGATTTTGTGGCCGTTCGCACCGCCCTGCAGCAAGCAAACATCGATTACGAGCAGGCTGAGGCCACGTTCATGCCTTCGGTCAAGATCGAGGTGGGCGTGGACGGTGCGCGCAAGGTATTGCGCCTCATCGACGCGCTCGAGGACTCGGACGACGTCCAGAATGTGTGGGCCAACTTCGACGCCTCTGACGAGGTGCTCGAGGCGGCCAGCGAGTAACTGCGTGCGCATCCTCGGCGTTGACCCTGGCCTCACGCGCTGCGGGCTCGGCGTTGTGGATGTTGAGGGGCGCCGGGCTCGCCTCGTCGAGGTGGGCGTGGCCGCAACGTCAAGCGAATGGGAGACACCGCGCCGGCTCGCAGCCATCGCGGACGCTCTTGAAGCATTGATTGCCGAGCACAAACCGCAGGCCGTAGCCCTGGAACGCGTCTTCGCTCAGCACAACGTGCGCACGGTCATGGGCACCGCCCAGGCGTCGGGCGTCGTGATGCTCGCTGCGGAGCGTGCGGGCATCACGCTCACCACGTACACCCCCAGCGAAGTCAAAGCGGCGGTTACCGGCGACGGCCGCGCTGCCAAGGCTCAAGTTGGATTCATGGTTGCCAAGATTCTGGGGCTCACAGAACCGCCAAAACCGGCCGACGCTGCCGACGCTCTCGCGATTGCCATCACCCATGGTTGGCGCGGCAAAGCACCCGGCGTGGCAACCTCGGCACAAGAGCGCTGGGTTGCCGCTGAACGTGCGGCAAAGGGTGCGGCGAGTCGCCGTTCGTAAGTCGGCGCCAGCCCATAGGGTATTCGTACATACGTTCGAAAGGCGAGCGAAGTTGGGAACAACACCGTGATCGCACAGCTCACCGGCACGGCGGCTCACGTTGGCACCACGTCCGCAGTGGTGGACGTCCACGGCGTTGGCATGCTGGTCCAGTGCACCCCCGGCACCCTGGCGGGCATTCGCACGGGGCAGCAGGTGCTGCTCCACACGCACCTGGTGGTGCGCGAAGACGCGCTCACACTGTTCGGCTTCTCCTCGGTTGAGGAGCGCAACTCCTTTGAGACGCTCCAATCCGTGCAAGGCGTTGGCCCAAAGCTCGCCCTCGCGATGCTCGCCGTACACCCCCCGCAACAACTCGCAGCGGCCGTGGCGGCGGGGGACAGGGCCGCGCTCGAGCGCGTGCCCGGCGTAGGCGCCAAGGTGGCGGCGCGGCTCTTGCTGGAACTGGGTGGCAAGCTCGTGATCGACAGCGCGATACCAACGGTTGCGGGCGATGAGCGTGGCCAAGTGGTTGACGCTCTCGTAAGTTTGGGCTGGAACGTCAAAGCTGCGTCGAGTGCCGTGGATTCAGTGGCCGACGGCCCGGTTGCCCAGGAGGACGTGGCACCTATTCTCCGCGCGGCCCTGCAACGCCTGGGAGGCCAGCGTGGATGACAGCAACTTCAGTGACAGCGGCGTCAGTGACGGCGGCGTGGGTGAGGCGTGGTCCATGGAGGACGCCGAACGGCTAGTTGCTGGCGATGCGGACGCCATAGAACGTTCAACCGAGGCGGCGCTGCGTCCCACGAGTCTCGACGAGTTTGTGGGTCAGGAAGCAGTGCGCAAGCAATTGTCCCTCGTGCTTACCGCCGCCGTGGCTCGCGGCAGCGCCGCGGATCACGTGCTGCTCTCG
>CAYMRO010000153.1:0-5214 GCA_964392875.1 uncultured Demequinaceae bacterium | reverse complement strand
CGCACCGCACCGCACCGCACCGCACCGCACCGCACCGCACCGCACCGCACCGCACGCCCCCGGCCTAAGTCACGGAGTTTCGGGGTGCAAGTGCCCCGCACCAGGAACGTTGCGGTCCACATGCGAATATCTCCGTGACTTGGGGCGGGTGACAGGGGCCGGGCCCGGGGTGTCGGCGATCCGCCCCCACGCACCGCACCGCGCCGCACCGCACCGCACCGCACCGCACCGCACGCCGCACCGCACGCCGCACCGCACGCCCCCGGCCTAAGTCACGGAGTTTCGGCGGTGCGAGGTCCCCGCACCAGGGACGTTGCGAGCCACCGGGGGAATTCTCCGTGACTTGGGCCGGGGTGCGGGTGACTTGGGGCGGGGCGCACCCCACCGAGGATGGGGGTGACTTGGGGCAGGGTGCGGGTGCCTTGCCGCGGAGCGCCCCCCACCGAGGGTGGTGGCCGCCCGCCCCCCTACTCCTCGGAGTCCCAATCAAAGAACGGCCGCACCTCGATGACGCCGCCACGGCTCATGGGGTGGTCGAGCGCTATCGCAACGGCCTCCTCAATGGTCTCGCATTCCAGAATGTCCAGGCCGGCGATGGCCTCATGGGCCTCGGCAAAGGGCCCATCCGTGACGAGCGCGCCGCCCTTGCGGATGCGCACGGTCTTCGCTTGCGACGCGGGCGCCAGCCGGTCTCCCCAGAAGCGCGCGCCTGAGGCGTCGTGGTTCTCCACCCACGTCTCGATGTCGACGCCGCCGTCAACGGGATCCGCGATGGGCTCAACTCCAACGGTCATGAGGAACTTCATGGCATTCTCCTAGTCCGAGTCCGGGCGTTCGCCGCACTCGTCCCCTCCACGAATGGTGCCACGCAGCGCACGACAATTCTTGGAGAACTATGCCTCAAGCGCCGTCTGCAGCACCTTCAGGTAGTGCTCCTGCGCGGCGGCGCCCGGGATCGCGTACCGCTGGTTGACCACGGTGAATGGCACGCCCGTCACGTTCATCTGCCGGGCCATCGCCTGATCGTCACGGACGGAATCGGCGTATTCGTCGCCAGCGAGCACCTCGCGCGCTCGCGCTTCTGGTAGCCCGACGCTGACAACAGTCGCGATCAAGGCTTCGCTATCGCTGAGGTCCAGTTCGCCAGAAAAGTGGCCCCGCTGCAAAGCCGAGAGGATTTCGAGACCTATCCCAGCGTCGGCCCCTGCGGCCACCAAGCGGTGAGCATTGAACGTGTTGATGGACACGCGGTCGGACGTGTAGGGGAGCCCCTCGGCCTGGGCGAGGGAGGCTACGCGGGATTCCATGGTCCGCACCTCGTCGGGCGAGCGCCCGTACTTGCGCGCGAGCATGTCGAGCACCTTCTCCGGGTGCGTGTGATTGGGATCGAGCTCAAACGCGTGGGGCCGGATGGTCACGTCCGCCTCGCTCGCGAGCGCGGCGGCAGCCTTCTCCAGACGCGCCTCCCCCACGTAGCACCAGGGGCACACGATGTCCGCCCACACGTCAATTGCCAGGGAAGTCTTGGTTTCCGTCATGCTTGCCCCAACGCCGCGCAGGACGCGTCTGTTCCTCGCCGGGTCGCGGGCGCTACTCTCAGGTCCAGGAGACCGAGGGGGACGCATGGAATTGGCACTGCCAACGGTGTTGGTCGCGGTGGTGTGGATAGTGGTGTCCACCACGCTGATCGCACTGGGAATTTACTTCACAAGCTCCCGCAAAGCACTTGGGATTGGGCTCCTTGCTGGGGGACTGGTGGTGCTCCTCTCACCTTTGACCTACGTCGTCTATGCCGTGTCCCCGCTGAGCAATCCCACCGAGATTTGGGTGGAGGGCTTTGAGCCGGCAAAGGACCCAGGCGTAACCGTGCATCTTCGCCACACCCGCGATTTCGAGAACGGCACCGAGTATTCCTTCGGCAACGCGGGAGACCCCCAACACGTGACCGAGGCTTTCCAAGAACAACATCCCAACGGTGTTGTCACTCGAGACGAGCCGGCAGGACCGCTTGGCCAGTCCGTCTGGCACATGTCAACGGCGAGCGCGCGATACGACCTTATGTACACGCCCCATCCCGACTGGTATCACCTTGCATTGCAAGTGGTGGTGCTGCACCCCGTGGGCAATGGCGCGGACCTGCGCATTCCGTTTCCGCGCTCGGCGCTGGACATCACCTCGATCACCGAAGGTGAGCCGTACGTCAACGCCTGGACGCTTGATCAGTGGACGGACTTTTACCGGGACATCACTGCAGCGCGCGTAAGCGGTTCCACGATCACGGTGGTCTCAGCCCAGGGACCAACGGCAACCATCACCGTTGACAACGGGGCGGCGACGGTCGCGATCAGGGACTGACGGCCGCGCGTGCCAGGCTGGGACTATTAGCCTTTTCGCATGGCTGCCAACGAATCCACCGCAATGATCGGCCGCATCGAGGCCACGCCTGGCAATCGCGATGAACTCGCGCGAGCGCTCGTCTTGGACGTGGACAGCATGCCTGGCTGCCTCACCTACCTGGTCGCCGTGGATCCCGGAGACCCCAACGGCATTTGGATTGCCGAGGCGTGGGAGAGCAGTGAGGCGCACACGCGTTGGCTACAGTCCGACGCTACGAAGGCTCTGGTGAACGCCATCCGTCCCCTCATGGTTGGCTACGAGCAGCGCCACGAGCTGAGCCCCATAGGCGGGTTGCCGGCGATCTTTGGACCCGGACGGCTCGCGTGATCAGAGCAGCGCTCAAGTGCGGCGTAGCGATGAGTTAGGGCCACGCGTCTTCGCCGGGGTCGCGTCTCTCGCGGCAAAGCAGTGGTGGTGGTCCTGGCAGCGCGACGCGTGCCAAAGTGGCGCTCGCGGTTTACACCGCGTACGGCGTCGCCTAACGCGACCGGCGCAGCGTCAGCCCTTCACGTACACCGAGACGTGGCTCTCCGATTCCGCGGTGAATTCGCTGCGATCCCAGTCCGCCCAGCGTGACTCGAGCCTCATTCCCGCGAGCTTGGCCATGAGGTCCAGCTCCGAGGGCCACACGTAGCGCTGTGGGGTGCTATTGAGCTCACCCGTGCCGTTGTCGCGCACCGAGTAGTGGTGCGAAAAGAGCAACTGCGTGACCGTGTCGTATTCGTCAACGCCAACGTATCCGCCGTCGCGCGCAAAAACCACATAGCGCTCGCCCTGCGGAAGCTGTCGCAATTTGGGAATCCCAATCTCGATGACGAAGCGGCCACCGCGAGCAAGGTGAGCCGCCGCGTTTCGGAAGACCTCCACCTGGCCATCCTGATCCGTCACATTGCCGATGGTGTTGAACACCAGGTACGCGAGCGCGAACTCGCCCTCCACGCGCGTGGTGGTCATGTCACCGATGACCACTCGAAGCTCCGCGCCCCCGGGCTTCTCTCGTAACTTGGCCACCATGGCGTTCGAGAGCTCGATGCCGCAGACGTCCAAGCCGCGCGCCGCCAACGGAAGCGCCACGCGACCAGTGCCCACGGCAAACTCGATCACGCGCCCGCCATGCGCCAACTCCTCGAGAACGTCGAGCGTGGGCTCCAGCACGTGGGGCGCGAACATGCGCGCAGATCCCTCGTCGTAGGTCTCCGCAATTCTTGCGTCGAAGAAGCCATCGGTCACTTCGCCACCTCCGTCATCCGTATATCTACCCAAGTTGTTCATCGAGTACCCGCTCCCCCAGCGTCCATCGCCGCGTAGGTCGCAGCTGATCCACAAACGCCGCATCGTGGCTCACCAACAGCAGAGCGCCGCCGTAACCCTCGAGCGCTTGCACCAGTTGAGTCTGGGACTCAAAGTCCAGGTTGTTGGTTGGCTCGTCCAGCACCAGCAGTTGCGGCTCCGGGCGAGCGAGCAGCACGCATGCGAGCGCCGCGCGAAACCGCTCACCGCCGCTCAACGTGGAGGCGAGGGCATCGGCGGCGGGTCCACGAAACTGGAACCTTCCCAATTGGTGGCGGACCTCTTGGGAGGAAGCCTCGCCTGCACGCAAGGCCACGTTGTCGATCACCGAGAGCGCATCGTCAAGCACGTCCAGTCGCTGCGGTAAGTACCCCGCGGGCACCAGCACACGCACCTCGCCCGCCACCGCGCGAGTCATCCCTAACACCGTCTCGATGAGCGTGGTCTTGCCGCTGCCGTTGGCACCGGCAAGGTGGATGCGCTCGGGGCCCCGGATGGTTGCCGTGAGTTCGGTGCCCGCGCGGGTTACGAGTTCAGTCACCTCTGCAATGGCCCGACGCTGGGGCACCTGGGTGCCCGGCAAGCCCACGCGTATGGATCGGTCGCGCGGAATGGCGGCGCGGGCTTGGGCGAGAGCCTCCCGAGCCGCCGTCAGTCGGGCCTCGTGAACCGCAGCCACGCGCGCTTCAGTTTTGGCGGCTTGATCGGCCTTGTTCTTGACGCCTATGCGCGTCACCTCGCTATTTGCCCTCGCCTTGGCGGCGCGCTGCCTGCGCTTGCCCTCACCTTCTTTGCGCACCACCACATCGCGAGCCTGCCGCGCCACGTCCGCGCTGGCAGTCACCACCGCTTGCGCGGCGGCGGCGCGCTCCGCCGCTAATGCCGCCTCAAATTCTGCGAGCGCACCGCCAAACCACCGCAGCTCGGTGGTGCGGTCCTCGAGCTCGCGCAGCTCCCCAATGCGATCCACGCCTTGCAGAAGCGAACGGTCGTGGGTCACCACGGCGGTGGCGCCGCTGCGCACAGAAAGTGCGTTGAGTAGCAATTCACGAGCGGTGGAATCGAGGTTGTTGGTTGGCTCATCAAGGAGCAGCACGTCCGGTTTGGCAAGAAGCGCCGCACCGATGGCAAGCAGTGTCGCCTCGCCGCCGCTCACGTCGCCTACCAAGCGATCGAGCTCAAGCAACCCCAGTCCCAGCGAGCGCAACATGCCGAGGGACCGCTCCTCCACCAGCCAGTCGTCGCTAAGGGTCTCGTATTGAGCTGGCTCGGCAGAGCCCGCCTCAATCGCGCGCAGCGCGGCAAGTCGCTCGGCCACGCCGAGCACCTGGGCCACGCTCGCGCCTACGGCGAGCGTCACGTGCTGCGGCACATACCCAAGGCGAGGGGGCCGCGTGACGTGACCTAGCGTCGGGCTCAATGACCCAGTTGCCAGGCGCAACAGCGTTGACTTGCCGATGCCGTTGCGGCCAACAAGGCCGCTCAGGCCCGGCGGCAACGCAAAGGTGAGGTCGCGAAAGACCTCGC
>CAYMRO010000152.1:0-5232 GCA_964392875.1 uncultured Demequinaceae bacterium | reverse complement strand
CCCGCGGTGGAGTCGCGCATCGGGTAGTGTTGCGGTCAACAACCATCCTTTAAGTCCGTCCTGCGAGGCGGGGAAGGAGGTAGCCAGGTGACTGGCACCATTCTGGGCGCGCCCGAGATCTCCCGGGCCATCACTCGCATCGCCCACGAGATCGTGGAACGCAACAACGGCGCCGCCGACGTAGTTCTGCTGGGGATTCCCACGCGCGGGCTACCGCTCGCTTACAGACTGGCCGACGCTCTGGCTGGCATTGATTCCGCGTTCAGTCCGGCGGAGCGCACGGGATCCCTCGACATCACGATGCACAGGGACGACCTGCACCGTCAGCCAACCCGTGCCATCGGAGTGACCACGCTGCCTGCCGCTGGTCTGGACGATGCCACGGTGGTGCTAGTTGATGACGTCTTCCACACGGGCCGCACCATCCGCGCCGCACTCGACGCCATCAGTGACCTGGGTAGGCCGCGCGTGGTGCAGCTCGCGGTGCTGGTTGACCGGGGCCACAGGGAACTGCCCATCCGCGCAGACTTCGTAGGCAAAAACATCCCAACGTCGCGCAGCGAGCGCGTTGATGTGCGGCTCGCCGAGATCGACGGCGAAGACGCCGTGGTGTTGCGGCAGGGGGAGGACGCGTGAGGCACCTCCTAACCACGGCGGGAATGTCACGCGAGGACGCCGTCCACATCCTCGACACGGCCGCCCAGATGGCGGCCACCCAGGATCGTGAGATCCGCAAGCTGCCAACTCTGCGCGGCAAGACCGTGGTCAACCTCTTCTTCGAGGACTCCACGCGCACCCGCATCTCCTTCGAGGCGGCCGCAAAGCGTCTCAGCGCGGACGTCATCAACTTCTCCGCCAAGGGGTCTTCGGTTTCCAAGGGCGAATCTCTCAAGGACACCGCCCTAACGCTCCAAGCCATGGGTGCCGACGCCGTAGTTGTGCGGCACTGGGCCAGCGGGGCAGCGGAACTGCTCGCAACGTCGGGCTGGATACACGGCTCCGTACTGAACGCCGGTGACGGCACTCATCAGCACCCCACCCAAGCCCTCCTGGACGCTTACACGATCCGCAAGCATCTGGTGGGTGGTGGCGCCAATGGCGCACAGGCGGACGGCAAGGGCCTTGACGGTCTCCGCGTGGCGATTGTTGGCGACATTCTGCACTCGCGCGTGGCCGGCTCCAATGGATACCTGCTCAACACGCTTGGCGCAAAGGTGACCGTGGTGGCTCCGCCCACGCTGCTCCCGGTGGGCATCGCGGCACGGCCGGAACTCGAGGTGTTCTACACACTCGATGAGGCGCTCAGCGCGCACGAGTTCGACGCAATCATGATGCTGCGCGTCCAGCGCGAGCGCATGACCGGCGCCGCATTCTTCCCCAGCCCCGAGGAGTACACGCGCATGTACGGCTTGGACGCCGCGCGCATGAAGCGGCTGCCCGAGCACGCGATCATCATGCACCCCGGTCCAATGAATCGGGGGCTCGAGATCAGCGCGGAGGCCGCCGATGCCGCGAATTCCGTGATCGTGGAGCAGGTCGCCAACGGCGTCGCCGTGCGCATGGCCGCCCTCTATCTGTTGCTAGCCGGAGAGGAGGCGGCGGAATGAGCACGGACAATGCGGCGAACCGGCCCGTCCTGATCGAGAACGTGTCCCTGCTGGGTGAAACCAGCGCGAGCCTGCTGCTCGTCAACGGGGCACTCGCAGATCCCGCCTCTGCACCCAGCGATGCCGTGCGCATCGACGGCACGGGGCTCATCGCCCTGCCCGGTCTTGTAGACCTTCACACGCACCTCCGCGAGCCCGGTCGCGAAGACGCGGAAACCATTGAGACCGGTTCCCGCTCTGCTGCACGTGGCGGCTTCACCGCTATCCACGCGATGGCGAACACCACCCCAGTCGCCGACAGCGCCGGAGTGGTTGAGCAAGTGTGGTCGCGCGGCCGCGAGGTTGGCCTCGTGGACGTCTACCCGGTGGGCGCGGTCACGGTTGGCCTTGGCGGGACGCAACTCGCGGAGATGGGCGCCATGGCGATGTCGCGCGCACGCGTGCGCGTCTTCAGCGACGACGGCAAGTGCGTCTCCGATCCTGTGATCATGCGCCGCGCTCTCGAATACGTGAAGACGTTTGGGGGAGTGGTTGCCCAGCACTCGCAAGACCCCCGCCTCACGGAGGGCGCCCAGATGCACGAGGGCGTGGTGAGCGCGGAGTTGGGCCTCACGGGCTGGCCCGCGGTTGCAGAAGAGTCGATCATCGCTCGCGACGTGCTGCTCACCCAGCACGTTGGATCTCGCCTGCACGTGTGTCACATCTCCACGGCCGGCTCTGTTGACATCATCCGCTGGGCCAAGGCCCGCGGCATCAACGTCACGGCTGAGGTCATGCCTCACCACCTGCTGCTCACCGACGAGTCCGTGCGTGGCTATGACGCGCGCTTCAAGGTGAACCCGCCGCTGCGCACGCAGGCGGACGTGGACGCGGTCCGCGCGGGGCTCGCTGACGGCACCATTGACATTGTCGCCACCGACCATGCCCCCCACCCGGACGAGGACAAGGACTGCGAGTGGGGAGCGGCCGCGATGGGCATGATCGGGCTCGAGACGGCCCTCGGCATCGTCCAAAAGGCGATGGTGGAGACCGGCCTCATGACTTGGGCCGACGTCGCCCTGCGCATGTCCCACCTCCCCGCGGTCATCGGCGGAGTGAATGAGGCACACGGGGTGAGCCTCACCCAAGGCGCACCTGCCAACGTCACCCTCGTGGACCCGTCGGCCCCCTGGACGGTTGACCCAACCAAGACGGCGAGCCGCAGCAACAACTCGCCGTTTGGCGGCATCGAACTTCCGGGCCGTGCTGTGGCAACGTTCCTGCGCGGCAAACCCACATACTTGGACGAGCGACTCGAAGGGCTGTTTTTGTGAGTGAGGCAATACTGGTTCTGGAGGATGGGCAGACCTTCTCCGGCAGCGCATTTGGCGCGCTCGGCGAGACTCTGGGCGAGATCGTCTTCAACACCGGAATGACCGGATACCAGGAGACTCTCACCGATCCCAGCTATCACAAGCAGATTGTGGTGATGACGGCGCCGCACATCGGCAATACCGGCATGAACGACGAAGACCCCGAGTCGCGCCGCATCTGGGTGGCCGGGTACGTGGTCAGGGACCCTGCCCGACGCCCCAGCAACTGGCGCTCACAGCGCTCGCTTGATGAGGTGCTTGAGAAGGAGGGAATCGTTGGGCTGAGTGGCATCGACACTCGCCAGCTCACGCGAATTCTGCGCAGCTCCGGCGTGATGCGGGCGGGGATATTTTCCGGGCCGTCGTTGGCTCCCGTGCCTGAGCTGCTGGCTCGCGTGCGGTCAGGGGACGCCATGGAAGGCGCAAGCCTTGCTCATGAGGTATCCGTCCCCGACGAGTACGTAGTGGAGCCTCCTGCGGGCACGCCCGTGACACGCGACGTGGTTGCGGTAGACCTTGGTATCAAGGCCATGACGCCCGAGCTCATGGCCAAACGCGGCATGCGAGTCACCGTGGTGCCCGCAACCATCACGGCGGAGGAGATCCTCGCCAAAAAGCCGGACGGCGTCTTCTTCAGCAACGGACCGGGGGATCCAGGGGCTGACGACGCCTCCGTGGCCACGCTGCGAGGCGTACTCGAGGCGCGCGTGCCGTTCTTTGGCATCTGCTACGGCAACCAAATCCTGGGCCGCGCACTGGGGTACGGCACCTACAAGTTGCAGTTTGGGCACCGCGGCATCAACCAGCCCGTGGTGGACCGCTCCACCGGCAAGGTCGAGATCACCGCACACAATCACGGCTTCGCCGTTGACGCCCCGCTGGAAGGTGAGTCACAGTCGCCCGCCGGCTTTGGGCGAGTGCGCGTGAGCCACGTGAACCTCAACGACGATGTGGTGGAGGGGCTCGAGTGCCTCGACATTCCGGCGTTCTCGGTTCAGTACCACCCGGAGGCGGCGGCCGGCCCGCACGATGCCAGCTATCTCTTTGACCGCTTCGAAGACCTGATGGGAGGCGCACGCTAATGCCTCGTCGCTCAGACATCGCCTCGGTGCTCGTCATCGGCTCCGGCCCCATCGTCATTGGCCAAGCATGTGAGTTCGACTACTCAGGTACTCAAGCATGCCGCGTGCTACGCGCAGAGGGAATCCGAGTAGTGCTACTCAATTCCAACCCGGCGACCATCATGACGGACCCCGAATTCGCAGACGCCACCTACGTTGAGCCCATCACCACTGAGGTCATCGAAGCGATCATCGCCAAAGAGCGCCCAGACGCGATGCTCGCAACGCTGGGCGGTCAGACCGCACTCAACGCCGCCATAGCGGTGGCGGAGGCTGGCATCCTCGAGCGGTACGGCGTGGAGCTCATTGGCGCCAACCTCGAAGCGATCCACTTGGGGGAGAACCGCGAACTCTTCAAGGGCGTGGTGGAGCGCTGCGGGGCTGAGAGCGCCCGCTCGCACATTTGCCACACCATGGACGAGTGCATCGCCGCCGCGGTGGATCTCAACTATCCGCTCGTAGTGCGCCCCTCGTTCACGATGGGTGGACTTGGCTCCGGCTTCGCGTACAACGAAGAGGACCTGCGGCGCATTGCGGGTGCTGGCCTGCATTATTCGCCAACCACTGAGGTGCTCCTGGAGGAGTCCATCCTTGGCTGGAAGGAATTTGAGCTGGAGCTCATGCGCGACAAGGCGGACAACGTCGTGGTGGTGTGCTCCATCGAGAACGTGGACCCCGTGGGCGTCCACACGGGCGATTCCGTCACGGTGGCACCCGCGCTGACCCTCACGGACCGCGAGTACCAGCGCATGCGCGACATCGGCATCGCGATCATCCGCGAAGTTGGCGTGGACACGGGCGGTTGCAACGTGCAGTTTGCGATTCACCCTGACACGGGCCGCATCATCGTCATCGAGATGAACCCGCGCGTCTCGCGCTCCTCGGCACTCGCTTCAAAAGCAACGGGCTTTCCCATAGCGAAGATCGCGGCGCGACTCGCGATCGGCTACACGCTCGATGAGATCCCCAACGACATCACGGGATCCACGCCAGCGAGCTTTGAGCCAACCCTCGTCTACATCGTGGTGAAGGTGCCGCGCTTCGCCTTTGAGAAATTCCCCGCCGCAGACCCCGTGCTCACCACCACCATGAAGTCGGTTGGCGAGGCCATGGCCATTGGGCGCAACTTCACGGAAGCGCTGGGGAAGGCGC
>CAYMRO010000151.1:0-5254 GCA_964392875.1 uncultured Demequinaceae bacterium | reverse complement strand
GTTACTACGAGCGGTTTGGCGATCACGCGGTGGGCGTATCCCGGCGCATCGTGTATCTGGTCACGGGCGATCACGGGTAATCGCCGCGGCGAAGTGCCGGGCCAAACCCGGCCCCAGCGTCGGGCCAAACCCGGCCCCAACGTCGGCCGCCCATAGACGGGGCGAGGGCCCCTGGATTGCTCCGGGGCCCTCTGTTCGGCCAGCAGATGAGAGGCTGACCGACCGTCTATCTCTTCAGACTACTTCTTTCCTTGGTTTGCCACAGCGGCAATCGACGCAGCAGCGGCAGCGGGATCCAAATACCGGCCACCGCGCTCAACGGGCGTGAAGTCGTCACGCAGCTCGTAGTAGAGCGGAATGCCCGTGGGAATGTTGACGCCAACGATGTCGTCGTCGCCAATGCCGTCAAGATACTTGACGATGGCGCGCAGCGAGTTGCCGTGCGCGGCAACCAGCACGGTCTTCTCCGCGGCGAGGTCGGGCACAATCTCCTCGTGCCAATAAGGCAGGGCGCGCTCGAGCACGTCCTTGAGGCATTCCGTTGCAGGCACGGGGGTGCCCTCGTAGCGCGGGTCGCCCTCTTGCGAGAACTGCGAGCCAGCCTCGATGGGCGGCGGTGGAACGTCGTACGAACGGCGCCAAGTCATGAACTGCTCCTCGCCAAACTCCGCGAGCGTCTCGGCCTTGTTCTTCCCTTGGAGCGCACCGTAGTGGCGCTCGTTGAGGCGCCAGTTGCGCTTCACGGGAATCCAGTGGCGATTGGCGGCGTCCAGCGCAAGGTTTGCGGTCATGATCGCGCGACGCAGCAGCGAGGTGTGCACAACGTCCGGCAGAATCCCCTCCTCCGTCATGAGCACGCCGCCGCGCGTGGCCTCCCCGCGCCCCTTGTCATCCAGCGGCACATCCACCCAGCCGGTAAAAAGGTTCTTCTCATTCCATTCGCTCTCGCCGTGACGGAGCAGGATCAGCTTGTAGGTCATGGCACCATTTTGGTGCATCAAGAGGCCCGACGCTGACGCCCTTTGGTCCCGCTTCTTCAGTGAGCGGTGGTTACGCAGGCGGGGCTTGTCACGGGAGCTGACTCATACGGCAGCGCGGCGATGGCGCCCACGCCCGTTGCCGCTGGCAGCGCGAGGACCCGCGCGAGCTCATAGGAGCGCACCTCGTGATCGCGCTCGGCGCCAACGTGGAGGCGGTCGCCGATGGCCGCGAAGAAGCGCGGCCACTGGCCTACGTCGAGGCTTGTGCGATAGCGGGCCTCGCCCTCCGGGCTGAGGTCAAAGAGGGCGATAACGTCAACACCGCGCACCGAGACCATGAGCACATCACGGTCGTTACCAGGGATGATATCCACGTGCGCATCGTAGACGTCGCCACCGGAGCGTTGCGGCGCGGTGGTGGTTGGCACCTCGGCGATGACGTCCGCCATCGCCTCGCCCTGCGTCCATCGCAGGGTGCGCAAGCGGTGGTCTAACTCGCAAACCACATAGATGAGTTCGCCTCGCACGGCCATGTGCCGCGGCCCGCTGCCTGGCGGCAGTGCCGCCGCTATGCCCGCGGCGTCAAGGAGCCCGCCTTCGTCAATCTCGTACCGCCGTAGCTCGTCCGTCCCCAGGTCGGCAACCAGCACGTGCTTGCCCCCGGGCGCGTAGGCCGCGAAGTGCGCATGGGGGCCCTCCTGCCTGTCGGCGCGGGGGCCGGAGCCCTCGTGGCCAAGCAGCTGCTGGGGCAACGACGCGAGCGGAAGCCCATCCGCGCCCAACTGCACTACTGCCACATCGCCCGAGCCGTAGTGGCTGACGTAGGCGACGGCAGCGTCGGGCGCCAAGAGGATGTGGCACGCATCAACGCCGCCTGTCAGGACAGAGGTGAGGACCCGTGGCTCACCGCTGACGTCGATGACGAGGAACGCGCTCGCCGGCGACTCGCTGACGGCGTAGATGAGTGGCAGCGAGGGGTGCCCAACCACAAACGACGGTGCGTCGATCTCGAGCGTGAGCGCGGTGACGGCCCCTTCCTGACGGAAGAGGCCCTCACCACGCCCTACGGGCGTGCCAAGGCCGAGCGGCGGGTAGGTTCCCCACCAGAGGACGGCAGTCACTTAGAAACCGTGCTCACCTAAAGACCGCGCTCATTAACGAGCGGTCATTTGCTGGCGGCGTAGGCCTCACGGACCGAGGCCGAGACGCGACCGCGCTCGGAGACCTCATGGCCGTTGGCCTTTGCCCACGCGCGGATCTTCGCGGCGTCAGAGTTGCCGCGTCCGCGGCTCGCCGAGCGGCGACCGCTCACACGGCGGCCAGCGGAGATCCAGGGCTCCACCGCCGCGCGCAGTTCTGCGGCGTGGGAGGCGGAAAGGTCAATCTCGTAGCCAACCCCGTCAAGCGAAAAGCTCACCGTCTCCGAGGCCGCTCCCCCGTCGATGTCATCAATCAGTACAACCTGAACCTTCTGAGCCATGGCAAACCTTCCAACGTCTTTTGGGGGGCGATTAAATTCGCGTATCCATGCTAATCACGCGGGCCGCCCTGATGTCAATTCGTCAATGCTAAGCGGTCTTTTTTTGATCACCATTGCCGTTGGCGGCGGCACGTGCGCGCGCGGCCTCTTCGGCGTCGTATTTGGCAAGTTCGGCACGCTCGCGGCGGTCCGCGCGAATGACCGCGCGCATCACGTACCAGAAGATGAGCGCAACGCCCACGGAGGGGACAACGGCAATCAGTACCTGACCTAGCCCGTTCATGACTCTTCCGGTTTCACCAGGGGGAACAGGATGGTCTCGCGCACGCCCAAGCCGGTGAGCGCCATCAGCAGACGGTCCACCCCAAGGCCCATTCCGCCCGAGGGCGGCATCGCGTACTCCATCGCGGCCAAGAAGTCTTCGTCCAGAGCCATGGCCTCATCGTCGCCCTGCGCCGCCATGCGCGCCTGCTGCTCAAATCGTTCGCGCTGGATCACGGGGTCCACCAACTCGGAGTACGCGGTGGCGAGTTCAACGCCGCGCACGTACAGATCCCATTTCTCCACCACGCCCGCGATGGCACGGTGGTCGCGCGTGAGGGGGCTCGTCTCCACGGGGAAGTCCCGCACAAATGTAGGAGCGTGGAGCGCGTCACCAACGTGGTGCTCCCAGAGCACCTCCACCAGCTTGCCGTGATTCACGCGCTTGGGGTCAAGCGAAATGTCCGCAGCGTCGGCGAGCGCCTGCAGGGCCGCCACCGAGGTGTCCGGCGAGATCTCCTCGCCCAGCGCATCGGACAGCGAGCCGTACATGGTGAGCTGGGCCCAGTCGCCGCCGAGGTCGTACTCTTCACCATCCGCGAGCGTCACCACTTGGGTGCCAAAGACATCTTGCGCGGAGCCTTGGATGAGCTCCTTGGTGAGGGCCGCCATCGTGTTGTAATCGCCGTAGGCCTCGTAGGCCTCAAGCATCGAGAACTCCGGCGAGTGGGACGAGTCAGAGCCTTCGTTGCGGAAATTGCGGTTGATCTCGAAAACCTTCTCCATGCCACCCACTGCGGCGCGCTTCAGGAAAAGTTCCGGCGCCACGCGCAGATACAGCTCAATATCAAATGCATTCATATGCGTGACAAATGGACGGGCCGCCGCTCCACCCGCCTGCGTTTGCAACATCGGCGTTTCCACTTCAATGAATCCGCGCCCGTGCAGCGATTCGCGCAGCGATCGCACCACGCCCGCGCGGCGGCGCGCCGTGTCCCGGGCCAACGGGCGCGCAATGAGGTCAACGTAACGCTGGCGAACGCGCGATTCCTCGCTCAGTTCCTTGTGCAACACGGGCAGCGGACGCAGCGCCTTCGCTGCGAGCGCCCACTCCGTGGCAAAGACGCTCACCTCTCCGCGCCGCGACTTCCCCACCGGGCCCGATGCAAACAGATGGTCACCCAAGTCAACGTTCGTCTTGAACTCAGCCAGAGCGTCGGGCCCAACAGCGTCAAGGGAAAGCATGAGCTGCAACCGCTCCCCGCCGCCGTCTTGAATGGAGACAAAGCACAGCTTGCCGGTGTTGCGAATGAAGACAACGCGGCCCGCCACGCCAACCACGTCCGTGGTTTCCACGCCGTCCTCGAGGCCCGCGTATTGCGCGCGGACGTCCGCGATCTGCGCCGTGACGGGAACACCAACCGGGTACGCCTCGCCGCCGTTCGCGATGATCTTGGCGCGCTTATCCATGCGCACGCGGATCTGCTCGGGGAGGTCGTGCTCTGGGGCGGGTTGCGTCTCGTCGGTCACGGGTACCAGGTTACCGGCGGCTAGAAGAGGTCTAGCGCTACGTCGAGGATTGGGCTCGAGTGTGTGAGCCCGCCAACGGACATGAAATCGACGCCCGTGGCGGCCACCTCGCGGGCGTTGGCCAGGGTGAGGCCGCCCGTTGCCTCGAGCCACACCTTGCCGAGTTCCGGCTCTCGCCCCCTGACGCGCGCAACGAATTGCGCCATCTGCGCGGGTGCGAGGTTGTCGAGCATGAGGAAGCGGACGCCCGCCGCGAGCGCCTCGTCCGCCTGCTCCCACGTCTCCACTTCCACCTGGATGGGCACGCCCGGGAAGCGCGCGCCAATCGCCGCCACGGCATCCGTCACCGAACCCGCTGCCACGATGTGGTTGTCCTTGATCATCGCGCAGTCGAACAGACCCATGCGCTTGTTGAGGCCGCCGCCCATGCGCACCGCGTATTTCTCGAGCTCACGCAGGCCCGGTGTGGTCTTGCGTGTGTCGAGGACTTTCGCTTGGGTGCCCTCCAGCGCGTCCGCCCACCGGCGCGTATGGGTAGCAATGCCCGACGCTCTGCTCACCAAATTCAGCATCGTTCGCTCCGCGATGAGCACCACATGGCCAGGGCCCTCGACGTCCACCAAGGCGGCGCCGGCCTCTACGCGTGAGCCGTCAACAACGCGTTCGGTGATGGTGGGCATGGGCAGTTCCAGGCGGGATGCAACTTGCGCGCACGTCTCCGCTACCGCGGACAGGCCGGCCACCACCCCGTCCACGCGAGCCCGCACCACGCCCTGCACGCGGGCGGTGACCGGGATGGTTGCCTGCGTGGTGACGTCGCGGCCCGGGACGGGACCAAGATCCTCGTCCAGCGCAATCGCAACGATGTGCCGCAAGAATGCCGCGCTCAGGGGCGCGTCTTGCGGAAGTTCCTCGGGATGCATCACGTGACTATTCTTCCAGGGCGGGCGCCCACCCCCGCCGCGCGGCACTGAATTGGTGCGTCGCGTAAGGAATTGGGCCC
>CAYMRO010000150.1:0-5388 GCA_964392875.1 uncultured Demequinaceae bacterium | reverse complement strand
GACAACGTGCCCGCTGCCATGGACAAGCGCGTGCTGAACTTCTGGAGCGACAAGGACTACACGTTCTCCGTGGCCCAAACCGTCACGGGGCTCGCGCCCGGCGCCTACAACGTGCGAGTAGCGGTGCACGGGGCGGACGTGGACCCCGCGGGAGCGCAGATAGCGCTCAACGCGAGGGGCTCCGAAGGCGAGTGGACGGCGCCGCTCCAGCTTGAGGGCTGGCAGGTCTGGCATCAGGCCATCATTGAAGGCGTAACAGTTGGGGCCGACGGCACGCTCACGGTGAGCGTTGACGGCACCTTGGGCGCCGAGGACTGGGGATTCATCGACGGCTTTGTCCTGGAGCCGGCTAGCTAGACACAGTCAGTTGGCGGCTGGCTCGCTGATATAGAGCTGGATGGTCATGGGCCGCAGCTCTTGCACGGAGCCCGGCGCAATATCGGCCGACGCATTGGTTGGCGGAGTCTCAAGCGCCGAGTCCCACACCAATTGCCAGGGCGCGCCTTCGTCGCTCGGGATGGTGACGGACGCGGGCTCGCGGGAACCATTGATGACCACCAGGGCATCGGCCTCATTGACGTCTGAAAGGGAGCGCATGAACTGCACCACGCGCGTGTTTGGGTCTTCCCACCAGTCCTCGTCCTCGTGCTCGCCGTTGGCCTGGAACCACGCGGAGTCTGCGCGGTAGAGCTGATCGCGGGGGTCGTCGTCAACGCCGTCGTAGAAACGCTTGGGCCGCAGCACGCGGTGGGCGCGCCGCAGCTCGATGAGCCGCGCCACGGATTCCTTCAGCTCCAACTGCCACGGCGCCAACTCCCAGTTGACCCAGTTGATGTCGTTGTCTTGGCAGTAGGTGTTGTTGTTGCCCCGCTGGGTGCGGCCAAGCTCGTCGCCGCCAAGCAGCATGGGTGTGCCTGCGCTCAGGATGAGGGTCCCCAGGAGGTTGCGCAGCGAGCGCCTGCGGGCGCGTTCAACGGCCGGGTCATCCGTCTCGCCCTCGATGCCATGGTTGAACGAGCGATTGTTGTCCGTGCCGTCGCGGTTGTTTTCGCCATTCGCCTCGTTGTGCTTATCCGTGTATGTCACGAGGTCGCGCGCCGTGAAGCCGTCATGTGCCGTGATGAAGTTCACGGAAGCGAACGGCCCGCGCATGCCGTACGGATCCGAGTGCCCAAACATGTCGCTGGAACCGGCAATGCGGGTTGCCAACTCCGGCGCGGTTGGATGGTGACGCTCGCCCGTCTTTCCCGATCCCCATTCGAGCCAATACGAGCGCACATAGTCGCGGAAACGGTCGTTCCACTCGGCCATGGGCTGAGGGAAGTTGCCAACTTGCCAGCCGCCAAGGCCAACGTCCCATGGTTCGGCGATGAGTTTCACCGCGCCCAACACGGGGTCTGTGGTGAGTGCCACGAGGAACGGGTGGTCGGTGGAGAAGCCCGTGCCCGTGCGCCCAAGGGTGGCCGCGAGGTCAAAGCGGAAGCCGTCCACGCCCATGGTTTGCACCCAATAGCGCAGTGAGTCCAGCGCGAGCTTGACCACCGTTGGCTTGGCAAAGTCCAGCGTGTTGCCGGTGCCCGTGGTGTCGTCATAATGCTGCGGATTGTGCGACTGCGAGCGATAGTACGTGCGGTTGTCGAGACCCTTGAAGCTCAGCACGCGGTCCGTGGCCGAGCCCTCTGCGGTGTGGTTGTAAACAACGTCGAGGATCACCTCAAGGCCCGCCGCATGCAGCAAATCCACCATGCCGCGGAACTCATCCTGGACGCCCTGCGCCCCCTTGGCCCTAGCGTCGGCCGTGGCAAAGGCGGGGTGCGGCGCAAAGAAGCCAAACGTGGAATAGCCCCAGTAATTGGTGAGGCCAAGGTGCTCGAGGTGAGGTTCCGAGGCGAAGGCCTGTACCGGCAGCAGTTCAACCGCCGTGACGCCGAGGCTCTTGATGTACTCCACGGAGGCGGGGTGGGCGAGCCCGGCGTACGTGCCGCGCAGGTGCTCGGGGACGTCAGCGAGTTGTTGGGTGAAGCCCTTGACGTGGATCTCGTAGACGATCGTGTCTGTCCAGGGGGTGGCCGGTTTGGGCGCGGGGAGCCCATCCGTTGGCTCGATCGTCACCACCGAGCGGGGCATGAGGGGGGCGGAGTCCGTGGAGTCGCGCGTGGAAAGCAGGGCCGACGCTCCGGAATCGGTCATCTTGGCGAGCTCGCCTTCCAGCCCGCGTCCGTAGGGATCGAGGAGGAGTTTGTTGACGTTGTAGCGGAGCCCCTGCTTGGGATTCCATGGGCCCGACGCTCGGAAGCCGTAGCGCTGTCCCGCGCCAATATGAGGGACAAAGGCGTGCCACACGCCGTTGGTAGGGCCGTTGAGTGGAAGGCGAGACTCCGTGCCGTCTTGGTCAAAGAGGCACAGGAAGACGCCCGTGGCGTGTGCGGCCCAGACGCCCACGGTGACGCCGCCCGGCACGAGGTGCACGCCGAGGCGGTGCGGAGTGGGGGAATCGGCCAGCACGTCCTTGCTCATGAGCCCATTGTGCCGGAGGGATGTGTCCGGGTGATTGCGGGGGCGCCGCAGTCGCTACGCCATCCGCCCACCGGCCGACGCGATCCCCAGCCACGTGTGCTCCACGCCTTGGAAGCACCAGCCCAACTTTGGGCCCGCGGGCGATATCCAGATAGCGGGCACGCGCTTGTTGCCCTCGTGCGACCCGGCGAGCATGAAGCAGTGGTTCTTGATCAGCAGGTTGGGGAACGCGGCGTTGAAGGAGAGCCCCTCGGCAATTGTGAGGGGGGTGCGGCCGCGCTCGGCGATGACGGGGAGGGCATTGACCGGCTTGTGGTTCAGGAATTCGTCGCCGCGATCAACGTCCAGGAGCAGGTAGACGTTGGCGTTGGGTACGTCTACGGCTGGGGTGGGGCGGTACGGGGCGAGGCCGCGCTCGCCGTAATTGCGGTCCAGGATGCCGGGCTTGTCACTGCCCGCCGCCTTGAGGAGCGGCACGCGAAGTTCCGGGCTGATGAGCGCATCGGCGACCACCGCGACGAACGGCACTCGCGTGGAGGAGAAGGTGAGGTCGAGGCCTGCTGCCACAGCGTCGGCCAAAGCGGCCTTGAGCGGCGAGAAGAGGTCGCGGAACGCTTGCTCGCTGAGGGACGCGAGCGCGGGGTAACCGAGCGCGACGTAGGCATCCACTTGGCGGTCGAGCTCTTGGGCGGCGATGGTGGTGCTTGGTGCGGTGGTCTCGAGCGTGGGCATGGGCGGGTCCCTTCGTCGGCGGTGCAAACTCAACGCGTTCCGGCGCCGTGGTGTTCCCTCGCGCGAACCAGCAACGGCGCGCGCCTACCGGTCCTTGAGGGCGCTCAGCAGCGTTCCCGTTGGCCTCAGCCCCAGGACCACCACAATGACCGATGCTCCCAGCACCACCAGCAGCGCGTGTGCTGTTACTTGGGCGAGGGCTTGGGTGACGCGCGCGCCGAGCGCCACGGCGCCGACCACACCAATTGCCCACCCCCACAGCAGCCCGAGCCCCGCGAGCACGCCCCACTCGCTCGCTTGCATGGTCAGGCGCGATGGCGCTTGCATCCCGAACGTCGCGTAAATGGCGACGTGGGAGCGACGGAACCATTGCAGCATCCCCCACAGCAGCCCCAGCAGAGCGGCGCACGGCACCCACAGCCACCGCAGCTGCCGATCCTCGTAGGCGTGGGTGTAGTCCACGGTGAACTCGGACTCGAAGAGCCTGGGGTTGGGGATTGCGGGTTGCCCGTTGTAGGCGAGATACGAGGGAAGGGCTGCCTCGACGGCAGCGTGGTGTGCGGCGTCGGTGCGGACGTAGCACGCATCGGCGGTGCCGGTGAGGCGTGCAGGCATGAGCATGGCGCCGTCGAACTCCTCGCCCATGACATTAGAGTCTGCGATGCGCAGCGTCAGGGGATCGGACTGGGCGGCAGGCGCTGAGAAGGACGCGCGCTGCACCACGCGCACCACATCGCCATCATGCGCGCCCGTGCGGTCCGCGAAACCAAGGGTGCCAATCACGATGCCGGTTGCCGCGGGCGGAACGCCAAGGAATGTCGCGACGCCAGCGGACACCGCGTAGATGGAGGCCCGCCCACCGGGGATGTAGGAGAGCGAGCCGTTCGCGTCGCCCCTGGTCAATGCGAATGACCCGTCGATGCCGTCGATGGCCGCGAGCCTGTCGCACACTGCCGCGGGAATGGGATTCTGCTGCTGATCCGTGCGCGCGCCCGTGACCACGAACACGTAGCCGCCCGCGTCGATCCACGCCTTCTCGCCCTCTACCAGGCGCGTCACGTTCACCGCGTCTGCGGCGCCGGCCGCGACGGTCCACGCCACAGCCACCGTGAGCAGTAGCGACGTCCAGCGGCCCGTACGCGCCGTCGCGACGCCCTCCCGCGCGGAGAGCCCCAGCGGCCACACGCGCCTGCGCGTGCCGTTCCCGTTCACGCGCGCGCCCGCTCGTGGATCATGCCGTCGCGCAACTCAAGCACCACATCACACCGCTCGGCGACCTCGGCATCGTGAGTCACAATGACCACGGTGCGCTCGCCGTGCGAGCCGATCATCGCCTCGAGGACTGTCGCCGAGGTCTTGGCGTCAAGCTGCCCAATGGGCTCGTCCGCGAGGATGATGGGCCGCCTCGACGCCAGCGCGCGAGCAATCGCCACGCGCTGCGCCTCGCCGCCGGAGAGGATGCGCGCGGGATCGTCCTCGTGCCCAGCCAGCCCGACGCTCGCGAGACATTCGCGCGACCTCGCCACAGCGTCGGGCCTGGAAGCGCCGTCTGAGAAGGCGCCAACGGCCACATTGGCGAGGGCGGTGCGGTCCGACAGCAGCGAGACGGTCTGCAGCACCCACGACGCTGCCTCTTGGAGGGAGACCTCACGGTCGCCGCCATCCAGGGCGTGGATGGAGCCGGCCTGCATGGGCAGCAGGTGTCCCATGAGCGACAGCAGGGTGGTCTTGCCAGAGCCAGAGGGGCCGATGATCGCCGCCGACGTGCCCGGAGCGATCTCGAAGTCCACACCGGCGAGCACCTGGTGATCCCCGCGGGGGTAGGTGTAGGTGACGCCCGAGGCGATCAGACGCACGCCAGGTCCTCGCGCACGTCGCGGGGATTGGTGAGCACCGCCTGGCCCACAAGTGACTCGTCGAGGTCCACGGTGCCGAGCGTGCCGCCCAGCGGCGTGATGGCGAACGGGCCGCCGGTGACGTCCGCGAAGATGCACGTGGCTCCAGATTCGTCTGACACCACGGCAGAACTGGGAACGGTGCCCACCACTTGCGGCGAGACCAGGGCGACCGTGCCCACCCCTTCCGTGGTGGTGCCCATGGTGGCCGCGATCTGGGCCACAGCGTCGGGCTCCGTGACGG
>CAYMRO010000149.1:0-5425 GCA_964392875.1 uncultured Demequinaceae bacterium | reverse complement strand
TGCAATGCTGAGGTTTCACATAATTTCAACCGGAGGCCCCCATGAGTAACCCACGAGCAGTCCTCGACGAGGTGGCGTTCTCCGTCTCGCGATCCATCTTCATCGCCGCGTCACCAAGCAAGGTGTGGACGGCAATCACCGACCCCGAGCACATCGTCAAGTGGTTTGGCTCCGGCGCCACCCTCAATGCCCTCGAGCCGGGCGGCACCGGCGTGTGGACATTCGACGGGTATGGCGACGTGCCCATCTTGGTGGAGGCGCTGGATCCCATCCACTCCATCACCTACCGATGGGGCGACACCACGTCGCCGAACATCGACCTTGCCGCGTCCACCGTTTTCACCTTCACACTGGAGCCCGCGGAGGGCGGCACCCACCTGCACGTGATCGAGACGGGCTTTGACACGCTGGCAGATCCCGCGCGCCAGATGCACGACAACCAAGGCGGTTGGACCACCGAGCTCGACAAGATGGTGGCCTACGTGGAGTCGCTGTCATGAGCGAAGTCTCCAACCCGCCAACCGAGATCGACGCGGAGCGCTTCCGCGTGACGCGCACCGTTATGATTGCCGCCACTCAGGATCGCGTATGGGAGGCCGTCACCCGGCCCGAACATATCGCCAAGTGGTCCAGCTTTACGCCCAGCATGGACCGCATTGCGGTAGGCGGCGCGGGCGCGTGGGCGTTCCCCACGATCGGCAGCATGCCCATCGCCATTGAGGCCATGGACCCACCGGCATCAATCACCTACCGGTGGAGCGCGCCCGGCTTTGCCCAGGTTGACCCGGTGCTGTCCACGGTATTCCAATTCACTCTCACCCCGGTTGCCCACGGGACCCAACTCACAGTGGTGGAGACCGGATTCGAGCGCCTCGCAGATCCGGCCACGGAGATGGTCAACCACGCTCGTGGGTGGGATTCTGGACTGGATTCGCTCGCCGCTTGCCCTTTGGAGGAAACATGACCGGAGGTGCCACGCTCGTGGCAACCTTCGCCGCGCTGGGAGACCCCACGCGGTGGGAGGTGCTCACGGAGTTGGGCGCGGGCGAGGCCTCAGCTTCCGCTCTCGCCAACCGCATGCCCGTGAGCCGGCAGGCCATCGCCAAACACCTTGCCGTACTCGAGGAGGTGGGCCTCGTGGAGGCCGTTCGAGTGGGGCGCGAGGTGCGCTACCGGGCGCTCGGCTCGTCGCTGTCTTCGGTGGCGCGCGAGCTGGATCGCGTTGGCGCGCAATGGGACCGCAGGCTCAGCCTCATTCGCGATATCGCGGAAGGGCGGGCTTGAGGGCGGGCGTGAGGGCTTAGGCGGGCTGCGCCTTCGAGTAGATCTCGTCCACCACGTCCGCGTAGTTCGCGAGGATGTTGTCGCGCCGCACCTTGAGGGAGGCCGTCATCTCTTCGCGAGCTTCCGTGAAGCTGTGCGGCAGGATGCGGAACTCGCGGATGGACTCCGCGCGCGAGACATGCGCGTTCGCTAGCGACACCGCACGGGACACAAGTTCCCGCACGCGCGAATCGCTCGCCGCCTCCTCCACCGTCATGGTGGGCAAGTGGTGCGCCTCAAGCCACGAGGGCAGCATGACGTCGTCCAGGGCAACCAACGCGGAAACGAAGTGCCGCCCCTCCCCTACCACCACGGAATCCTGGATGGCGGGGTGGGTGCGGATCGAGTCCTCCAGCACCGCCGGCTGCACGTTCTTGCCAGAGCTCAGCACCAAGATTTCCTTCTTGCGGCCCACCACGCTGAGCGCGCCGTCCACGATCTGCCCCAGGTCTCCCGTGGCGAACCAGCCGTCGCGCATAACGGCGGCAGTTGCCTCCGGCGCTTGCCAGTAGCCCATGAAGATGTTGGCACCTTGAAGCAGGATTTCGCCGTCCTCGCTCAACGCGGCCGACGTTCCCGCCAGTGGGCGCCCCACCGTGCCCATGACGCGGCTCGGCTCCGGTGTGCCGAGGGCAGCCGCGGTGCTTTCCGTGAGGCCGTAGCCCTGCAGCACCGTCACGCCGAGGCCTTCAAAGAAGTTGCCGATGTCCGCGTTGAGACGCGCTCCCCCGGACAGCGCGTAACGCAGGTTGCCACCCGTCGCGTGGCGAATCTTGCTAAGTACCAGGCGGTCTGCGAGAGCGTGGCGGGCGCGGAGCCCGGCGTTGGGTTTGCGCTCTGGCCGCGCGCCCGTTGGCTGCAGCGCGCCATACTCGCGGGCCACCTTGGCCGCCCAGCGGAAGATGCGCTTCTTGACCCCGGTGACCCCGGCGTCGGCCCTGTTGTAAATGGTTTCCAGCACGCGCGGCACCACTACCAGCACGGTGGGCTTGAAGCTTTGCATGTCCGCGGCGAGCGTCTTGTTGCTGGGCGCGAACGCGGTGACCACGCCCGCGGACATTGCGAGAATCATCGCGAGGCGGCCAAAGACGTGGGCGAGCGGGAGGAACAGCAGCAGGCGTGCGTCGCCAGCCACAAATCCGCCAAAGTCCGGATCCCGCTCAATGTTGCGTACGTGGTCAACGAAGTTCGCGTGGCTCAGCATGGCGCCCTTTGGGCGGCCCGTGGTGCCCGAGGTGTAGATGATGGTCGCGAGGTCTTGCGGCATGACGTTGGCCGTGCGGGCGTCCAGTTGGGCGTCGGTGACGCTAGCGCCCTTGGCTTCCAGTTCGCTCAGTGCCAGCAAATCCAACAGCGTGCCCGACGCTTGGGCAACGGCGTCGGCACGCTCGGGGCCGTCGGTGGCCACGTAGGTGACCCCGGCGTCGGCCATGATCCAGGCGAGCTGCGCGGCGGAGGACGAGGGATAGACCGGCACCGTCACGCCACCAGCCGCGAGGATGGCGAAGTCCATGACGGCCCACTCGTAGCGGGTGTCCGCCATGATGCCCACGCGATCGCCGGGCGCGATGCCGGTGGCGATGAGGCCCTTGGCTACGGCCCTGACGTGAGCGTAGTAGTCAGTGACCGTGACGGGCACCCAGGTGCCATTGGGGTCTTTGAGCTCAGCGAAGGTATGGGCCGGCGCGTTGGCGGCGCGAGAAGCCAGGAGCTGTGTCAGGTTGCAGCTTTCGTTCGCCATCAAGAGGGATGGCGATGACATCTCGGTCATCATTTCCCGAGTGTAACCTACGGTTGCGTAGGTTAAGGGAGCCCAAGGTCCCTGTTACACCTGCTGGACGCGCTCCGTCTTGGCTGCGAGTTCCGTGAGCTCCTCCGCATTGGTGCGGCGCACATACGCCGGGGTATCCCGCTCAACGCGCCACGACTCGTCAAGGCCGCCAAGGTCAACTGCGTCGAAGCCCAGTTCATCGAGGAACGCAACCACGGCAGCCTTGGCGACTTGGTCGTTGCCCGCAATGGGAAGCGCGCGGCGGTCAGGAGTGCCGGCGGGGGTTCCGTCTGTGGGGATCTGCTTGGCGGGGATGTTGTTGAACACCTTCACCACGCGAGCCTCTGGCAGGTGCGCCTGGACGAACTCCGAGGTGGTGGATTCATCGTTGTCGATGGCTGCGATGCGGCCGTCACGTTCCGGGTAATAGTTGTTGGCGTCCATCACGATCTTGCCCGCGAAGGGCGCGGGATCAAGCTGATCAACGCGGCCAAGCTGAATGGCGATGAGCACTAGATCGCCTTCGCTCGCCGCCTCCGCGGCGCTTGCGGCCCTGGCCTTGGGGCCAAGCTCCTCGATGAGTTCCGTGAGGGATTCCGGGCCGCGTGAGTTGGAGATGATGACGCTGTGCCCTGCGTTGATTGCCGCCCGTGCCACGTTGGAGCCGATGTGGCCAGAGCCCACGATGCCGATGATGTTCGTTTCTGATGTCATGTATTGGGCAACGTGCTGGGAGACTCAGCCATTCCGTCGGGCCTAAGGCGGCGCAATACTACGGCGACCGCGTAGAACGTGATGCTGAGCCCGGCGATCACCAGCGTGACCACAAAGTAAGGGATCCAGGCGAAGCCCGCGTCTACGAGGGGCTCGGTGGCCACCCACACGAGGCTCAGGAGGGCGGCAACGGCTACTAGCTCCACCGTGATGGCACTCGCGGTGAACATGCCGCGGGTGGTGAATTTGCGTTCGATGCGTGCGTACGCGAACACGCGCACCACGGCCGCAAGGATGAGCGGAAAACCGGCGATGACCGCTGAGGTCACCCCGTAGATGCCTCCGGCGAGAGCGGTGTCTGGGATCTCCGTGAGGTCCGTGACTGTGGAGTTGGCGAAGCGCGAGGGGACGCTCGCGCCAATCGCGAATGCGCCCACGAGTAGTGCCAGGTAGGCGTAGACCGGGATGGCGGCGTGACTGCTGAGGAACTTCTTCACTCGGTGGGCTCCTGGGGTTGGGGTGGGGTGGCGCTTGTTGGGGTGGCGTCTGGTGGCGTGGCGTCTGGTGGAGTGGCGCGGGGCGCCATGTCAATGGGCCAGCGGGCGGCGATGGCGGTCCCTATTAGTGCCGTGGCGGCGGTTGCCAGCCCGACGATGTGGTTGCCTGCGAGCCACCACGCGGCCGCGCCTGCGAGGAGCAGGGCGAGACGCACGGTGATTTTGATGAGTGTGGGGAAGGGTCGCGGCGCCTTGGGCGAGAGGCTCAGGCTCCAGACGACGGAGACGAAGAACGGGATGGTGAGGCCAAAGAGCCAGCTCCAGTAGCCGTCGAACTGCGTGTAGCCCCACCAGAAGAGGCCTGCGTACATGGCGAGTTCTGCCAGGAACACGAGGGTGCCGCCGAGCCATTTCATGGTTGGTAGTTTGGCACGGGTGTCTACGCCCCCAGGGCCGCCTCGATCTTCCGAACCACTTGACTCACGTCTTCGTGCTCCCAAAAACGCAACACTGTCCACCCAGCGCGCGCAAGTGCGGCCGTTTGCTCAATATCCCGCTCCCGATTGCGTCGGAGCTTCGCATCCCAGTACACGTGATTCGAAACGGGTGTGGTTGCGTGTGTGGGGCAACTGTGCCAGAAGCACCCATCGACGAACACGGCGACCTTAGCCCGAGTAAATACCACGTCTGGCCGAGTAACCGTGTCGACGCGAATCGGATAATCGACCCGATACCTGAGGCCGAGGTGGTGCAGTTGCCGTCGAACGGCGAGCTCCGGCCCCGTGTCACGTCGACGATTGCGTTGCATAGTCCGACGTGACACAGCATTCGAAGCCCACGACTCGCCCATCAGTCGATTGTGCCTGGTCGTTAGGACTGCGTCCAAGCAACGGCCCGCGCCTCGACGAGTGCGATGCCTGGCGGTGGTCGTTCTTGTGTAGGTGGAGGCGCCCTCAGAAGTGCATACGGTATCCGCCGCCGGGTAGTGCAGAGAATGTGACCTGCTTGGAGCCATACTTCTCTAGGTCTTCTGTCGTCACGAAGGCATCGTTTGCCACGCCCAGCCTCCGCCGGATCCACAGGCCGATCGTGGCGTTGTCCGGCACACTGTGCAAAGCCT
>CAYMRO010000148.1:0-5467 GCA_964392875.1 uncultured Demequinaceae bacterium | reverse complement strand
CATTGCGGGACGAGGTCCACGAGCTGGCCGCTCGCCACGGCGCCACCGTGCATGAATTCTTTGGTGCCAGGGGCCAAGGTTGGTCTACCGCCGCCGAGCCAGCCTCGCTCGGCACGCTCGTTGACAACCTTCCTCAGCGAGACGTCTACATTTGCGGACCCGTGAATTGGGCAGACGCCGTTGAGGCCGACGCTCTGGCTGGGGGAGTGGCACCTGAGGCTATTCATCGCGAAAGGTTTGGGTGGTCGTGATGCGCGGAGCACACGCCGCGGTGATTGTGGGAGGCTGCGCCGTCATTGTTGGGGCCGGCTTTGCGGCGGCACCCCCGCTTGCTGGTGGCACCGCAACGGCAGATCCCACCGCGAGCGCCGCGCAGGGCAGCGAGACGTTTGACGGGCCGCCCATCTCCAACTTGCGCGGCACGTACCAAGCGCAGATCACGGTGACCGATGGCGCAGTCACGGACGTGGTGGCGCTGCAAGCAGGGACCACTGCGCCCGAGTCCGTGCAGGTCAACACCATGGCGATCCCCGAGTTCAAGAAGCGCGTCTTGGAGGCGCAGACGTGGGACGTAGACGCCGTGTCTGGGGCGTCCTACACGAGCCCGGCGTTCCTCGAGTCCCTCGAGGGAGCATTCGAGGAGGCTGGGCTGAAGTGACCTCGTCCGTCACGGTGCGGCTGCGTGCCATGGCGATGGGGTTTGACCTCACGCTGGACAACGCGCCCAGCGACGCCGCCGCGAAATCCGCGATCGCAGCATTCCATCGCGAGCTCCTCGCTGCGGACGATCTCTTCTCGCTGTTCCGGCCCGAGACGCCGATGGCGCGGCTGGCTAGCGGGGCGGCAACTCTCGACGACATGCCGGTGGAGGTCATCGAGGTGCTGCGCCTGTGCGAGTCCTACCGCGTCGCCACTGGTGGTGCCTTCGACGCCAACCGCCCCGACGGCGTGATCGACCCAACGGGGATCGTCAAGACTTGGGCCGTTTCCCGCGCAACCACGCACTTGGGTGACGTTCCCTCTTGGCTCGTGTCAGCGTCGGGCGATGTTGTTGCTCACGGCGGCGAGCGACGCATTGGCATTGCCGATCCCGCCGTTAAGGGGGACCCTGCCGGCTCCAAGGTGCTCGGTGTGGCCGTCATTGGCGGGGAGTTCGCGGCGATCGCCACGTCCGGCTCGGCGCAAGTGGCGGACCACATCTGGGATCCCGTGACTGGCGAGCCCGCGAGGCACTTTTTGCAGGCATCGGTAGCGGGGCAGGACCTCGTGGAGTGTGATGTGTGGGCCACCGCGATCTGCGCGGGCGGCGCGCCCGTGGTGGAGCGAGCGGTGGGTGCCGGGCTCGAGGTGCTCATTGTGGCGAGCGGGCGGTCCCAAGGCGGATACGAGGCATTTCAGAGCGCGGGCTGGCCATCGGCGATGGGCGAGCCTCCGGAGGTCGGCGCATAGTCTTGCTTTTATCTGTAAATACAGATAATATGGCGCTATGACCCAGTCTCCGTTCAATAGCGCGAGTCCATCGCCGCGCACGTCCCTGACGCCTCGGCAGGAGATCTGGCGCGGGCTGTTGCTTGGACAGCGGTCAATGCTCACTGGGCTCGCGGCCGATCTCAAGCGAGACTTTGGCTTGAGCGTGCCGGCGTATGAGGCGCTACTCGCACTGTGGGAGGCGCCCCGCCACACGCTGCACGCCACCGAGCTGGCGCGATCGCTCGTCTACAGTTCCGGCTCCTCCTCAAACCTCATGAGTCGCCTCGCCGCCGAACAGCTGGTGCGGCGAGAGACGAGCGCGGACGACGCTCGAGTCGTGGAGATTTCCCTCACGGACAAGGGGCGGGACCTGATTGCACGGGCCACCGGGGAGCACATCGGGGGCATTGCCAGGGAGTTTGAACCGCTGATAGCCGATGCCGACGTTCCGGCGCTCTTGGCGTTCGCGCGCAGGATCGCCGCTCACGAGGGAGTCGCCTCGGCTCCAAGAGGCGGAACCTCCGCCAAGTAGCACGTGCAAGTCCATCGGTGGCGCCGTGCGCCCCTATGCCTGTAATTACAGATATTTATGATCGTGGATTGGTCCACAAGAACAGGAGAAGCGAATGACTGTGAACGGAAGAATCGCCGTTGCGAGACGCTTTGGACCGCCCCAGGTGATCACCCTCGAGAGTCATCCGGCGCAACCGCTCACTGGGCGTCAGGTCCGCGTGGCGGTGCGCGTGGGCGGCCTCAACCCCGTTGACGCGCGCAGGCGGGCCGGCGCATTCGGTGGGGGAGTACCCATGGCGTTCGGGTCTGAGTTCGCGGGGTTTGTGGTGGAGTCGCGCGATCCTCACTGGGCACCTGGCGATGAAGTCATCGGCTGGGGCGTCCAAGGGGCCGACGCCGACCTCGTCACCACGGAGGGAGCGTCGCTGCACGCAAAGCCGCGCGAACTCGGATGGGAACTCGCTGGAGGTCTCAGCGGAGTTGGCCAGTCTGCGCAGACCGCTCTCAACGCGCTTTCCCTGCGCCAGGGAGACGTGATCGTTGTTCACGGAGGCGCGGGAGGCGTGGGCACCGTGCTTGTGCAACTCGCCACCGCGCGCGGAATCGCCGTCATCGCCACCGCGAGTGCAGGAAATCATGAGTATCTGCGATCGCTTGGGGCAATTCCCGTGGCCTACGGCTCTGGGCTTAGTGAGCGCCTCACTGCGGCTGCCGAGGGCAGGCGCCTCGCGGCGTCGGTGGACCTCGTGGGTACCCGCGAGGCGGGAGACATCGCCGTTGCCGTGGCCGCCAAGGGCGGCCAGGCAATCACGCTCGTGCCAGAGACCATGCAGTCCCACGGGATTCGCCTTGTGCAGGTCCAGCGCAGTCGCGAGCAGCTCACCGCATTGCTCAGCGCTGTGGCTGCAGGGACGCTCGAGCTCCAAGTGGAGGCGCTTCCGTTCGCTCGCATCGTCGAGGCGCACGAGCGGCTTGACGCGAAGCACGCGCGCGGAAAGCTCGTGCTCGACCTCTCCGACAACCCCCATCTGCCAACCACTTCAGGGAGCCTCGCATGACCTCAATCGCCCTCATTGGACCGGGCCGCCACGGCACCGCGATCGCCACACTATTCGCGATGCACGGGGTGGACGTGACGCTCTATCACCACAACCAAGACAAGGCACAGCTCGCGGCACGCGTGGTGCGGAACGGGGCGCGTGACGCCTCCGTGTCAGTGGCAACCGGCCTCGCCCACGCCGTGGACGGCCAAGAGATAGTCGTATTGGCCACGCTGTGGGACGCCGCGCAACGCGCCGTGATCGCGGACCTTGGTGATGCGCTCGCGGGCAAGGTGCTCGTGGACGTCTCCAACCCCTTGGATGTCACGCCGACAGGGATCTTCCCTCGCCGCCCTCGCGAAGGATCTGCCGGGCAATTCGTAGCCACCTTGCTGCCAGCAGGCACGGGTCACGTGAAGGTGTTCTCCAATCTGGCGACAGCCTCCATCCTCGAGAGCGCCGATCTCGCGCCGCGAGCGGTGCTGCCCTTTGCGGCGGACTCTGCGGACACGGCCACGCGCATTCGTCCGTATTTGGAACGCACGGGCTGGTTGCCCTGGCTCGTTGGCGACATCTCGGTGTCCGGTCAACTCGAGATCGGTGGCGCCTACAACGCCGTACACGGCCGTTGGGGACGATCGCGCCTCGACGCGACGGAAATGCTTGCGCTTGCTGGCCCCGAGGCCCAACTGACCGCTCGCTCCGCAGCCTTTGCCGAAAGGAACTGACCATGACATCCCAAGCCTTTGCCAACACCCTCTTTGCTGGGCATCTTGAGTCCGCACCCTATGAGCGCGTGTTCTTTGAGCCCGGGCAGGAGTTGCAATACATCCGCAACTACCTTGACTTCTTTGACGGCGTAGTGGAGTACGACTTCCGCATCGCCGAATACTTCAACCTCCGGGTGGTGGGGCTGCAATCGCCGCTCGGAAACGTCTCGCTCGTCGTCATAGAGCCGGAGAATCTTGCGAAGCTGCCTGAATTCATTCAGCAGACCAAGATCATGCTGGTGGTGGATTCCATTGAGGCCGCATACGCAGACGCCGCAGCGGCGGGTATCCCCATTTTGCAACCGCGCACGGAGAACATCATGGGCGCGCAGGGCCGTTTGGAATTCGCTCCCGGATACATCGTGGAACTTGTGGAGGCCACCAACGAGTCGCTGTTTCATCCTGACGTTGCTGCCATGGGTCTGCCCGGCTCGCGACGCTAGCCGTACGCGGTTGGTGCGGAGCGTTGCGCTCTGGCACAATAGACCGCTGGCGCAACCAAGCGTCACCCGTCTTGCCAGTCGTTGATTTCATCGCGACAGGCTCACACCGGATACAAGGAGAACAGCAATGGCTGTCAAGATTCGCCTCAAGCGCTTCGGCAAGAAGCGCGCCCCGTACTACCGCGTTGTAGTCATGGACTCGCGCACCAAGCGCGATGGCCGGGCCATCGAGGAGATCGGCAAGTACCACCCCACGGAGGAGCCCTCGGTCATCGAGATCAACTCGGACCGCGCGCAGTACTGGCTTTCCGTTGGCGCACAGCCAACCGAGCAGGTCACGGCGCTCCTCAAGCTCACGGGCGACTGGGGCACGTTCAAGGGTGACAAGAACGCGGTGAGCACCGTCAAGGGTGCTGCGCCCAAGGCGAGCGCCGAGGAGGCCATCAAGGCACAGGCCGACGCAGCCGAGAAGCTCAAGGCCGACAACGCCGCCAAGGCTGAGGCCGCCAAGGCCGAGAAGGCTGCCGCTGACGAGGCTGCTGCCAAGGCTGCCGCAGACGAGGCCGCCGCTGAAGAGGCTCCCGCTGCCGAAGAGGCTCCCGCCGCCGATGAGGCTCCCGCCGCCGATGAGGCTCCCGCCGCTGAAGAGGCTCCTGCTGCCGATGAGGCTCCCGCAGCCGAGGAGACCGCTGAGGCCGAGGCCGAGGAGAAGTAGTGGTCACCGAGGCGCTCGAATACCTGGTGCGTTCCATAGTGCGCAACCCGGATGATGTTCGCATCACGGAGCGCTCCGGACGCCGCGGTGTCACCCTCAACGTGGTGGTCAACCCCGAGGATCTGCCTCGCGTGATCGGCCGTCGTGGCCGCACCGCGCAGGCGATTCGCACCGTAATCGACGCGATTTCGCGCGACGAGGTGCGCGTCAACATCGTGGACGTGGCCTGACGGTCAACGCTTAACGCAAACGTGGCCCCGGACCAATTGGTCCGGGGCCACGTGCGTTTTGGGGTGCGACGTCAGCTGCGACGAGCGCCTACTTCTTGACTCCGGTAAGGAACGAAGTGCTCTCTCGGCTGTAGAGCATGACGAGCACAACGGTGGCAATGAGGATCTCGATCATCGCAACCACAGCGGCGTCGGAACCCACCGCGACCCACGCCCAAACGTGTGCCACGATGCGCAGGATCATGAAGAGGGCGATGAGGGTGCGTGCAATGCGCGAGCCGATGAA
>CAYMRO010000147.1:0-5486 GCA_964392875.1 uncultured Demequinaceae bacterium | reverse complement strand
GACGTGCTCCGAGAGTGATTTTGGGGACTGGTGAGCGCTAAGCGCTGGTTCCGGCTGCGGACCGGATCCGAGGACTTGGCTAGCCTGCCACTGGGGTCTGACATGGATTCCGTGGCCCGCGGCGCGGGCCGCGCCACCCTTGTCATAGGGTGACGCGACTCGCTGCCACGCGAGCTGCACGCGCACGCAAATACGCGCGTCGCACAGCCACGTAATAGGCGGCGCTGAGCCGCTCGCGCGGCCCAACTTGCGCACGGCCAGACGCTTGGCGCGCCCTGGCAATGAGCGTTGCGTGCTCGCGGTGATGCTGCGACAGCAACGACATGGGGTCGGTGGTAAACATGGTCCTTTCACCCCCCTCCGCACAGCAAAGGGACGGTTGCGCACAGCACAGTGCGCGGTCAATGACGTATGGGAGCCCCGGTCACGTTGAGACAGGGCGAGGCCGCGCGACGAGTCGCTAGCGGCTAGGAGTGGTGCGGGCGGCGCTCAGGCAGCGCTGCAGATAATCAGCGCTGCGCGCCGCGCCAACGACGCGAGGGCACAACGCAGGAATCCGCGCCAGTTGCGGTCAAATCCAACATAATGTGTGCCTCCTTTCGCGTAGTTGAGCCATTTACCACCAGAGAACCTATCAGCGTCGGCGGTCACTAAACAGTCGATTTTGCCCAATCGTTACCGCTTTTTACTGCGCCAACACCCACACGAGCGACGCGACTCCCAGCGCTACCGTGCCAACCACCGCGGTGCCAAGTCGCAGCGCTGGGCCGCGCACAGCGTCGGGCAAACTATCCCGGGCCGCGGCAAAGTTGACCGCCGCCGCTACGGCGATGGTCACGAAGGCAACGGCAATGACCGCCGCGCCAATCGTGTCCGTGAAGATGCGCGCTGCGATGACCGCCACCACCACCCAACGCATGGAGGTGCGTCGCCAGGCGAGGAGCGTCTGCTCCCGTGCGGCTGCCAAGGGCGTGAGCTGGTTCATCCAACTACGAGCCCGATGCCCACGATCGCGATGGCGACAATGACGCCTACCGTCAGGAGGGTGCGCATGACGGGCGACGGCAGCGGGGTGCCGCCGCGCGCGGCCGCGTCGGTGGCGCGCCAGCCCACCCATGCCTGGATTGCCGCAGCAATGCCGAGCAGTATCAGGAGGCTCGCGGAGATGCGCCGCCAGGCTTCAGGGATGGGAACGTCAAAGGCCTCGAGCGCCACTCCCGTAGCCACGAGCGCGAGCGCCGTGCGAATCCACGCCAGGAACGTCCGCTCGTTGGCGAGGATCAACTGCGCGTTAGGCGTGTAGTCGTCGTTGGCCATACGCCCGACGCTACCGCGCACGCGCCGTCAACTCTTCTTGGTCTCGCCCTTCTTCTTGCGGGTCTTGTTGACGGTAGCGGCGGCAATCTCTTCCGCGCGTTCCTTTGAGCGGCCCTCATCGAGCTCGGATTCCTTGATGTGCTGGTATTGGCGTTCTCGCTTTGCTGACCATTCTTTGGGGCTCATCTGGCACCTTCCAGGGATGTTCGATAACGTTCTACACATGTACCCGGAAGGTGCGGCCACTTAACGGCTTTGCGCCCACCGCGTGGCCACGTTTCAGCCGCACTTTTCCGTT
Source organism: uncultured Demequinaceae bacterium (assembly GCA_964392875.1). Lineage (GTDB taxonomy): Bacteria > Actinomycetota > Actinomycetes > Actinomycetales > Demequinaceae > Demequina. The sequence continues at coordinate 3,871 of CAYMRO010000147.1, read as the reverse complement.
CCCGCTCGTTCACGACCCCCATCCTGGAGGCACCGATGTCCCCCGATCAGCTGACGTTCGACAACCCTGTCTCGCGCCATTCCCACATAGTGCCGGTGCCGCAGTGGCAGCCGTTCCCCGGGCTCGATGCGCAATTGACTCCCCAAGCCGATCACGGAGAGACCACCTATCGCGGCACGGGGCGCCTCAAGGGCCGCAAGGCGCTCATCACCGGCGCCGATTCTGGAGTGGGCGCCGCCGTGGCGATCGCGTTCGCGCGCGAGGGCGCCGACGTAGCCATGAACTACCTGCCCGCGGAGCAGGAGGACGCTGAGGCCATCGCCGCGCTCATTCGCGCCGAGGGGCGCACCGCGGTGCTGCTGCCTGGTGACATCACGGATCGCGACTTCTGCCGCTCTCTAGTGGCGGGCGCCGTGGAGGGGCTCGGTGGGCTCGATATCCTCGTCAATAACGCGGCCTACCAGGTGTATCACCAGACCTTTGACGAGCTGGACGAGGAGAACCTCGACACCACCATCAAGACCAATCTGTACGCAATGTTCTGGATCACGCGCGATGCGCTGCCGCACTTGGCGCCGGGTTCCACCATCATCAACTCGACGTCCGTGCAGGGTTACAACCCCTCCCCCATGATCATCAATTACGCGACCACCAAGTTTGGTATCAACGGCTTCACCAAGGCCCTGGCGCACGACCTCGCGCCGCGCGGCATCCGCGTGAATGCGGTGGCGCCCGGCCCCGTATGGACGCCCCTGCAGGTCACGGATGGCCAGCCGCCTGAGAAGCTCGACGGCTTTGGCTCAAGCTCGTGGCTTGGCCGCACGAGCCAGCCGGTGGAACAGGCGCCCGCGTACGTGTTCCTCGCTTCCCCGGAATCCAGCTTTGTGGTTGGCGAGGTCATCAACGTCAACGGCGGCGCGAACGTCCCGTAGCGGTTATAGGTTGAGCCGAATCTGATCCGCATCTAGGCGGCGCAGCTCGTCCTCGAGAGAGGCCGCGCTGTACGTGCCCAAATCCCTGATGTCGAGCAGCGCGTCTCTGCGCGCCTTCACGAGGATCAGCTCGGCATCAGCGGGCTCCTCGCCTCGCGCCTCGAGTTCTGCCCGCAGCTCTTCGGTTGCCTCCTGGAGCAGTCCCGAGAGCCGCTCGCGCTCCTCGGCTACCTCTTCCGCGATTGGGCCCTGAGTTGGCTTGACCATGCGCAGCACAAAGCCCATCAGCCCGCCTTGAATCAAGAGGGATCCAACAGCAACCAAGAACGCGATGAGCACCAGCAAAGCGCGGTGCGGCGTGGAGCTTGGCAGTGTCTGCGCGGCGGCGATCGTCACCACGCCTCGCATGCCGGCCCACACAATGACGGTTCCCTCGCGCCAGCCAAGAGGCTGGGCGAGCATGTGGGTGATGTCGGCGTCCAAGCGCGTGAGATGCTGCCGCATGTCGTCGCGAGAGGCGCGCCGGGACCAGAACTCAAACCGGCGTCGGGCACGGGGTGTGACGTGTTGCAGCGCTTCCGTGGAGGCTGCTGCCTCCACGCGCTCCTGGAATGCCACCAAGCGTGGCTGTATCCGCTCTGCCCGCAAGGCGCGCTTGTGCACCCCAAGTACAAGGGGCCCCACGAACGCCGCGCGCACAAGCACCGTGGCCACGAGTGCAACGGCCGCAATCCAGAAGGCCGTGCCAACGCCCTCGTGCTCGTCCCGCACTTCCTCGATGACGCCAATGAGTTCCAGGCCCATGATGAGGTAGACGCTGCCCTCGAGCACCAGTTCCGCGGCCTTCCACGTGGTGCGGTCGGAAATGCGTTGCTGCGGGGCGAGCGCCCGCGCCGCGCCCGCGCCCGTGACGAGCCCCGCCATCACCGCAGCTACCAGGCCGGACGCCCCCAACAGTTCGGCGGGCACAACCGCGATGAACGGCACCGTGAAGGAGAGCACAGTACTCACCACGGGATCCGAGATGCGGCCGCGCACCGCAAGGTTGAGGCGGCCAACGGCCCACCCGATGACAGCTGCAACCGCAAGCGAATACAAGAAGTCGAGGGAGACGCCCAACACCGTCACGGCAGTTGCTGTGGCGGCAATGGCGGTGCGCAGCAGTACCAGGGAGACCGCGTCGTTGAGGAGCGATTCGCCCTCGAGCACCGTGACCACGCGCGGGTTGATGCCGAGCTTGCGAATCATGCCCGTTGCCACCGCATCCGTGGGGCTCACCACGGCGCCAAGCGCGAACGCCCACGGCAGCGCGAGCCCCGGGATCAGCCAGTGAAACACCAGCCCTAATACGGCGGTGCTGAGCACAACGAGCACTATTGACAGCCCCGAAATGGAGCGAATCTCGCGGCGAAAATCGGTGACGGGCACGTTGACCGCGGCGGCGTACAGCAAGGCAGGGAGGATTCCGGTGAGGATGACCTCCGGCTCCACGACAATGCTTGGGAACCCCGGAAGCAGGCTCGTGCCCACGCCAACGAGCACCAGCAGCAACGGTGCCGCGATGCCCAGCCGCGGCCCTGCGAGCGTGGCCACCGCTATGCCTACCAGGCCCAGTACCGCCACCACCAAGAATTCCATGCGCCGCCTTCCCTGTGCGGCCATCGTATCTACGGTGTCAGAACAGGGTGGCCTCTGCGAGGGTTGCCTCTCGCTGGACCGACGCCGTTGCCGGCCGGGCGCGCCACTCACCATCGGCGTTGCGCGCGCTTGCCCTGTCCACTGCGGGGCCGCCCGTGCCTTCCATCACCTCGGTACGAGCAAGACCGTGTGCCGCAATGAGCGGCTTGATGCGTTCCGCGAGCGCCCTGCGGTACGACTTAGGGGCGTAGGAGCCGTCCCGGTACAGCGCGCGGTATCTGGACACGAGTTCCGGGCGGTATTGGTGCAGGAACTGCGCGAACCATTCCTTGACACCGGGACGCAAGTGGAGCGCGGAGTACGTGACGCTCGCAGCGCCCGCCGCCTTGATCCGGGTAAGCGCCGCGTCAAGCTGCTCCGTGGAGTCGGTGAGGAAAGGCAAGATCGGCATCATGAAGACGGCCACGTCAAAGCCCGCCTCCGTGGCCGCCGTGACCGTTGCGAGCCGCGCCGTAGCGGTGGGCGTGCCGGGCTCCACTGCGTCCTGCAGCGCATCGTCAAACACGGCAATCGACATCGCCAACTGGACGGGGACTGCCGCCGCGGCATCGGCGAGGCGAGGCAGGTCTCGCCGCAACAAAGTGCCTTTGGTGAGGATGCTGAAGGGCGTGGCGGCATCCGCGAGCGCGTCGATGATGCCCGGCATGAGTTTGTACCTGCCCTCGGCACGCTGATAGGGGTCCGTGTTGGTGCCAAGCGCAACGGGCTCCCCCGCCCACGAGGGCTTTGCGAGATCCCGGCGCAGCTGTTCGGCAACGTTGATCTTGACGATCACCTGGGTGTCAAAGTCACGGCCCGCATCCAACTCGAGGTACTGATGCGAGGGGCGCGCAAAGCAATAGACACACGCGTGCGAGCAACCCCTGTAAGGGTTGACGGTCCAGGCGTACGGCATGGGACCGCCCGCGGGCACGCTGTTGAGCGCGCTCTTGGCCAAGACCTCGTGGAACGTGATGCCCGCAAATTCCGGCGTGGTCACGGACCTCACGAGCCCATGCAAACTGGCGAGCCCCGGTAGCGCCGCGGGATCCGGCGTGGCGAGTGCTTGCCCTTCCCAGCGCATACCTCCATTCGAACACATGTTCGAATGCGGCGCAAGCGTCAGGTAGTGACAATCACAAACGCGTCGTACTCGGCCGCTTCCTCGTCACTGGGACGCTCGAACAAGTGGGCCGACCCCTCAATCACGTCGGTTGCGAGCGCCTCCGCCCCCAACCCGCCGCGCGCGCGCACTCGCGCCG
>CAYMRO010000146.1:0-5488 GCA_964392875.1 uncultured Demequinaceae bacterium | reverse complement strand
CGTCTCGCTCATGCTCGCATGTGCGCAACTGGGCATCACGGTGGCATCCATTTCACTTGGAGTGGTGGCCGAGCCGGCCATCGCTCACGCGCTCGAGCCCGTCATGGCGAGCATTGGGCTGCCGGCGTCTGCTGCGCACGCGGTCTCGCTCGTCATTGCGCTCACCATCATCGTGTCGCTGCACGTAATCATTGGTGAGATGGTGCCCAAGAACGCGGCAGTGGCCAATCCGGACCGCGCGGCCATGCTGCTCGCGCCTCCGCTCGTGATCATTGCGCGCGTGCTCAATCCCATCATCGCCGCGCTCAATTGGGTGGCGAACTGCATTGTGCGCATGTTGGGCGTGGAACCGCGCAACGAAGTGACGAGCGCGTTTACCGCGGACGAGGTCCAATCCATCGTGGAGCGATCAAGCGCCGAGGGAACGCTTGATGACGCATCGGGCCTGCTAGCTGGCGCAATCGAGTTCTCGGAACACGCGGCGGAGGACGTCATGGTGCCGCTCTCGCAAGTGGTGAGCGCGCCCTCGGGAGTGACCGTTGAGGGGCTGGAGGCGCTCGCGGTCAGCACGGGCTTCTCGCGCTTCCCTGTGCTCAGCGGCGACACCTTCATTGGCTATCTGCACATCAAGGACACGCTCTTCGCGAGGCCGTCAGAACGCGAAGACGCTATCCACTCGTGGAGGATTCGCGATCTGCCCGTGGTGGGCGCAAGTGATGAGGTCGAGGATGTGCTCGCGCTCATGCGGCGGTCCGGTGCACACGTGGCGCTCGCGGTTGCGGATGAACGGCCGGTGGGCCTCGTGTTCCTTGAAGACATCATCGAGGAGCTCGTTGGCGAGGTCAGCGGCACGCTTTAGGGGAATGTGAGATGCCAGACACACTGGCATCCCTCGCCTGGCGCATTTCGTAACCATTCGGTTACCATTGTCGAGCCGTCATCCCCCCGCCTTCGCTGCGTCGCGCGCGGGATACGGTTCTGAGGCACTAGTGAGGCGAGATGGAGGTGGCATGAGTTCGCTCCTCGAAGCACCAGTCACCACCGGTGAAATCGCTGTGGGCACGCGCAAAGAGCGGCGCATTGTTGAGACGCAAGAGATCCGCATTCGCGGCACCCACCGCCGCCGCCAGGTGCTTACGCGCGGAGGAGTGCTCGCGGGGTTTGTACTCGCGATGGTCGTGTACCCCGTATTCGGCACCATTACGCCATATGCAGACGCAGCAGAGTCGCTTCCAGGAGTAGTCAAGGGCCACTCGCCAACCACGGCGATGGCCCTTCTTGGCGTTGGCCCCGGGCTGCTTTCTTCGGACCTCCCGTTGCCTGAGATCGATGGCAACGCCTCCGCAATGGTTGCCTCCAGCAGCGACCTCATCTCTACGTCCATTCCGCATTGCGACGCCGCCGCCAAGATGAAGGGCACCAACGGACGCCTCAGCGCCTCGTCGCTGTGCCCCCTGTGGCAGCGCGGGGAGCAGCTGCAATCTGAGGCGGCCACCGCGCTGACCGGCATGAACACCGTCTACCGCTCGGTCTTTGGCCACAACATTTGCCTCGACGATTCTTACCGCAGCCTCGCGCGGCAATACGGAACGCGCGCCACGCGCGGTTACCTTGCGGCCACGCCCGGCACCTCGATGCACGGCTGGGGACTCGCCGTAGACATCTGCAAGGAGGCTCTCAACGGCGCCTCGGGCCGCTGGATCCGCGCCAATGCCTCGACGTTCGGATGGGCCAACCCCGCATGGGCCAAGACGTCTAAGTACGAGCCTTGGCACTGGGAGTACGTCTCGCTCACCAGCAAGTACTACGACTCCACGTGGAGCGGCAACTACTCGGACGGCGGCTCATCGGGCTCCTCATCGTCGTCCAGCTCGTCCACCAAGAAGTCCTCCACAGACACCACGGAGGACACCACCGAGGACACCACCAAGACTGATACCGATCCTGGCGGCACGGACCCCACTCCCGAACCCACTGCGCCCACCAACCCCTGACCCTGCGCCTTTAGTCCTTCCGTCGGGGATGTGACGCGCGTCCCCACGCACGGATGGCGTGGAGGGTGAACACTGGGAACATGCTTATAACGGTCCCTGCAGAGACCAAGGTGGCGGAGTCGCGCGTAGCCCTCACGCCACATGGTGCACGCGCTCTCATTGACGAGGGCCACGAGGTTTGGGTGCAGGCGGGTGCCGGGGCGGGGTCCACGTTCTCTGACGCCGCATACGAGGCCGCGGGCGCCCGGCTCGTGGGAGTGGATGACGCGTGGCAGGGCGAACTGGTGCTCAAGGTCAAGGAGCCCACGCCTGACGAATTTCCGCGCCTAACAGACCAGGCGCTCTTCACGTTTTTGCACCTGGCGGCCAACGAACCGCTCGCCCGTGCCCTCATCGAGGCTGGCACCACGGCGCTGTCCTATGACACCGTGCAGCTCGACGACGGGTCGCTGCCCCTGCTTGCACCCATGAGCGTGGTCGCGGGGCGCATGGCGCTCATCGTTGGCGCGTATCGGCTGCTCAGTTCGCATGGCGGGCGCGGAGTTCTGCTCGCGGGCGCCCCAGGGGCCCCACGTGGCGAGGTGGTGGTCATCGGCGCAGGGGTAGCGGGTGCGCACGCGGTGGAGGAGGCGGTGGGACTCGGCGCACACGTGACGGTGCTCGACATCTCTGAACCGCGGCTCGCCGAACTCGTGGCTGCGTATGGCGCGGACGTCACCACGGTCACCTCTACGCCCCACGCTGTGGCTGAGGCAGTCATGAAGGCGGACCTCGTCATTGGCGCCGTTTTGCTCCCAGGGCGTCCCGCCCCCAAGGTCGTGACGCGGGCAATGGTGGAGGCGATGCAGCCAGGCTCGGTGCTCGTGGACATCGCCATCGATCAAGGCGGATGCTTTGAAGACTCGCGGCCAACGACCCATGACGACCCCGTCTATCGCGTGGCCGGTTCGCAGTTCTACTGTGTGACCAACATGCCCGGCGCGGTGGGCGCCACCGCCACCGCCTCCTTGACCACCGCAACGCTGCCATATGTGCAAGAACTGGCGCGCGGCGTGGGGCCAGCGCTCGCTGTCAACCCGGCCCTTGCGCGCGGACTCAACGTCGCTGGAAGAACGCTGCGACACCCCGGGGTCGCTCAGGCCCTTCCTGGGCTGCCTGCTCAACTGGCGTAGGCCGTTCTTGGGCCGCCAGCGGCTCCACATCGTCGGGCCTGGGATTGATGACGGGGTAATCGGCGAGCGCGAGTTCCGCGGCCTCCCTACCCGAAGCGATGAGGCCCGGGAGGTCGCGCGCTACCCACTGAGAACGATGGCGAAGGCGCGGCGTGATCATGGTGACGTCATCGCGAATCTCGAACTCGTGCACCTTGATAGCGGTGCGCATCGCTGGCAGAAAGTCCCATTCGGCGGCGAGGCGGACGCCGATCACGTGGGTGGCGCCCATCGCAAACGCCGCCTCGAGCGGCAGATTCTGGACAACGCCGCCGTCAACGAAGGTGCGGCCGCCGAGCTGCTTGGGCCGGAACAGTCCTGGCACCGCCATGGACGCGCTCATCGCATCCACGAGCGAGCCGTGATCTATGAGCACCGCCTCGTCCGTCTTGATGTCGGTGGCCACCGCGGCAAAGCGGATGGGGAGGTCTTCGATCAGGCTGTCGTGGCCGATGCGCTCCACCGTGTCCCGCAAACCGTCGGTGTCCAGCAGGCCAAGGCCCGGAGTCATGGAGAAGGTGCCAAAGTCACCCCAGTTGGCGCGCGTGATGAGGTCGCTCAGCTCGTAGGGATCTTGGCCATTCGCGAACGCGCCGCCTGCAATGGACCCCGCCGAGGTGCCCACGATGATTGACGGGACAATTCCGCGCTCGTGCAGCACCTCAAGGACGCCGCAGTGGGCCGCTCCGAGCGCGCCACCGCCTCCCAGCGCGAGCGCCAGATGCGGTTCGTATCGAAGGTCCACCCCGGCCATGTCGCAATCGTACGGACGCGTACGGTTTGTGACTAGCCGCACCGTACGCTTGTTCGGTGACCGAGCCAACGCCCCAGGACCGCCCCCGCGTGTGGATGCCGCTCATCCTCGCCGCAAGTATCGCGCTGCTGGTGGTGGCCGGAGCCGTCATCACGCACTTTGCGCGCGCGGACCTGTCACCGGAGAAGCAGGCCGCCGCGAAGGCGTGCGAGGCCGAGTACAAGAATCAGTTCCCCAAAGGCCCGGGCCTCGTGGGGGGCGACATCTACTCGGCGGCGGAGTGGGAGGGGCTCAACGCGGCACTCGTGCGGCTTGGCGCAGTGGCGGAACGGACGCTTACAGGCGAAGAGGCCTCGGCGCAGGACGACGCTGCTGCCGCTCTCATTTCGAAGGGCGAAGACACCATGACGCTCCTGTGGCAAAGGGACGATCAGACGCACGCGCAGTGCGTGGCGGAAATGCGGAACGGCTCAGTGACGTTGGTCACCGTGACGACGCTCGCAACTCCGGAAGCCTCAGCGACGCCAACCCCAAGCCCTAGTTCCTGAGTCGATGGAGAAGAAGATGGCGCAACGCACTATTGGTTCGGTTTCCGTGAGCGCGATTGGGCTGGGCGGCATGCCGATGTCCATTGAAGGACGTCCCGATCGGGAGCGATCCATCGCCACCGTGCACGCGGCGCTCGAGGCGGGCGTCACCTTCTTTGACACTGCAGACTCGTACAACCGTGACGCCAACGAGACAGGGCACAACGAGCTCATCTTCGCGGACGCGCTGAAGTCGTTCGGCGGCGACACCTCCCACGTGCTCGTGGCCACCAAAGGCGGGCTCATCCGTCCCGGCGATGGCTCATGGCATCGGGACGGGCGTCCGGAGTATTTGAAGGCCGCGGCCAAGGCGTCCGCCACACGATTGGGCGTGGAGGCGATTGGCCTCTACCAATTCCACCGCGCGGATCCGCACGTTGCCTACGCGGACTCGGTGGGCGCCATCGCCGAGCTGCTAGACGAGGGCGTGATCCAGATGGCCGGAATCTCCAACGCAGAGATCGCGATGATCGAGGCGGCTCAGGAGGTGCTCGGTGGGCGGCTCGTCTCCGTGCAGAACCAGTTCTCGCCGCGGTTCGCCACAACGTACGCGGAACTCAAGTACACCGTGGACCACGGCATGGCGTTCTTGCCCTGGAGCCCGCTTGGCGGGATCTCTTCCGCAGGGGCGTTGGGTGACCGGCACGCCGAGTTCGCGTCCGTGGCGCAGGCGCACGGCGTCTCGCCGCAGCGCGTGGCGCTTGCGTGGGAGCTGTCGCTTTCCGAGCGCGTGATTCCCATCCCCGGTGCGTCACGGCCCGAGTCCATCCGCGACTCTGCTCAGGCACCCGACCTAGAGCTGAGCGCGGACCAACTGGCGGCGCTCAGCGCATCGGTTGGCATCGCCTAGGAGTGGTGCCCCCGACAGGAGTCGAACCTGCGACCTTCGGTACCGGAAACCGGCGCTCTATCCGCTGAGCTACGGGGGCGTGTGCCGCGGTG
>CAYMRO010000145.1:0-5508 GCA_964392875.1 uncultured Demequinaceae bacterium | reverse complement strand
GCAGCGCCTCGGACAGCGTGGGGGAGAGGATCTGCATGTAGCGCGCGAGCACTACCAACTCCGCCCCAAGCTCCTCGACCATGGCAAGCAAAGCCGTCTCGGCGTGGGCCTTGGTGTCAGCGGTGACGGGAAGGTGCACAAACCGCTTGCCGTAGAACTCGGCGAGGCTCGCGAGCGTTGTGTGGTTGCCAACTACCGCCACAATCTCGATGGGCAGGGTGCCCGCGCGCTCGCGGTAGAGCAGGTCGCCGAGGCAGTGCTCGGCCTTGGAAACCATGACGATGGTGCGCATGGGGCGGCCCGCGTGATCCAGGTTCCATGCCATGCCAAACCGCTCAGCGACGGGAGTGAGGGCATCCCTCAGAGCCTGCTCGGGAGCCTGTGCCTCAAGCTCTACCCTCATGAAGAACTTGCCGGTGTCCGCGGCGCCAAACTGCTGCGACTCTGTGATGTTGCCGGCAAGGCTCGCTATGGCGCCCGTGACGGCATGCACGATGCCAGGGCCGTCTGGGCACGACAGGCTCAGGACGTAGCGCTCCGGGTTGTCCATGGACTGGTCTCCTCAGAGTTCGGCATCGCGGATGGCTTGGATGATGTCGGTAGTGGAGACATCGGCAGTACGTGGCAGATAGATAACCTCGCACACATCCTTGAACTCGTCGAAGCGGCCCTCCCAGTCGTTGCCCATCACGAGGACGTCAGCGTTGTGTTCGATGAGGTAATCGCGCTTGAGATCGAGCGAGTGCTCGTAGAAGACGTCGTCAACGCAGTCCAGGCTGCGGACAATCTCCATGCGATGCTCTTCGCGGTAGATGGGGTAGCGGCCCTTCTTGGAGAAGTTCAGGGCGTCGGTTGAGATGCCCACCGTGAGGTGGTCGCCGAGGTCGTGCGCGCGCGTGAGGATGTTGACGTGACCGATGTGGAATACGTCAAACGTGCCGAATGTGATGACGCGGGTGCTCACGGTGCCTCCTGGGACGGCGCGATTTGTGCTCGCGTTCGCTTGAGAGTACATCGTTCCACAGGGGTTGACGAATGAGTCACTTCTGTCACACTATTCACACTGATCAATCCTGTAACAGATGGAGTCTTTGTGGTGCTCAGGCGATTCTCGGCCGCACTTGCCACCCTCGCGCTTGCCCTTCTCGTGGGCACAGTCGTTGCGTCGGAGGCGAACGCCGCCACCAGCACCGTGAGGGGCACTGTCGCTTCGTCAACGATCGTGAAGGGCTACTCGGTGAAGGCAACGCTGACCGCCGTGCCCGCCACGAGCGGCTCGGCGCGGCTGCAATACAAGTCGGGGTCCACGTGGAAGACGGATTCGCGCCTCATCACGGTGACAGACGGCAAAGGCAGCACGCGCCTTAAGCCGCCGTCTACGCGGAGCTATCGCTTCTCCTACAAGGGCGTGATCAGCCCTGCCTTCACGGTGAAGGTGGTCAAGAGCCTCGTCACGGGCAAGCTTGCCTCGTCATCAATCGTCAAGGGCTCCTCGGTGACGGCTGCGCTGAGCGCGTTGCCGGCTACGAGTGGCACTGCACGGCTGCAATACAAGTCGGGGTCCACGTGGAAGACGGATTCGCGCCTCATCACGGTGACAGACGGCAAAGGCAGCACGCGCCTTAAGCCGCCATCCACACGCAGTTACCGATTCTCGTATGGGGGAGCCGTGAGCGCAGCGTTCACGGTCACCGTGGTCAACGGCACTGTCACGGGAACTTTGGCGGCATCGTCGATAATTCAGGGTTCGTCCGTGAAGGCAACGCTGACCGCCGTACCCGCCACGAGTGGCTCGGCACGGCTGCAATACAAGTCGGGGTCCACGTGGAAGACGGACTCGCGCCTCATCACCGTGACGGACGGCAAAGGCAGCACGCGCCTCAAGCCGCCATCCACACGCAGTTACCGATTCTCGTATGGCGGAGTGGTGAGCCCCGCGTTCACCGTGACGGTCATCCCCGCGGTGGCGCCAGGTTCCTTCACTGTGCGGGGCTCCGGCTGGGGCCACGGGGTTGGCATGTCTCAGTACGGGGCTTACGGCATGGCGCTCGACGGCAATTCGGCGGCGCAAATCCTCACCCATTACTACACCGCCACTCAAGTGGAATCGGTGCCCGCGGCAGGTGACATCCGGGTGCAGGTGTTTGGCAAAGGCTCTGACAGCACCACGAGCGCGGTGATAAAGGTGCGATCTCCGGGCAGCGGCACCGACGCCAACGGTAAGTGGCGGATGCAGTTCTATGCCGCAGGTGCAACATCGCCCAGCGCAACGTGGACCGGATACAACAACGAGGCGCTCACGGTGAGCCGCAGCGGTACCGCAGTGTCCGTCAAGCGGGCAGACGGCACCGTTGCAAGCGGCGCAAAGGTGACGCTCCAGTGGGAGGCAACCACCTATTACGACACCACCTCTCCAGAAGACCCGTATGTGGAGGTGACCACTGCGTCGGGCGCCGTGGCAACCAACGGCAAGTATCGCCACGGCCAACTGGAGTTGTCCGTGGTCAGTTCACGCCTCAACATCATCAACGTCCTCAAACTCAACACCGAGTACCTCTACGGCGTGGCGGAGATGCCTTCCTCGTGGTCAACGGAGGCCCTGAAGGCGCAGGCAATCGCCGCACGCGGTTACGCCCTCCGTGCGGTGGGCGCGAGCCTCAAGGCAGCTTGCGCCTGCAACGTCTACGACGACTCGTCGAGCCAGAACTACACGGGTTGGAACAAGGAGAACGAGGGGACCGACGCCGTCTATGGCAAGCGCTGGGTGGCTGCGGTAGATGCCACGAACAGTGACGGCGGCGGATTGGGCCAGGTGCTCACCTACGGCACGGGTGGTGCGGGCAAGATCGCCACCACCTACTACTTCTCGTCCTCAGGCGGCCAGACCGAGGACAGCGAGGACGTGTGGAGCGCGGAAGTGTCCTACTTGCGGTCAGTCACTGACCCGTGGAGCCTCGATGCGCGGGTCAAGAACTCCAATGCCACGTGGACCGCAACGATCTCGCAAGCGAGCGCAGCCGCCGATTTTGGCTTGCCAGATGTGGTGTCCATCGCGGTGACCCAGCGCACGTCTTCGGCCTCGACAGCCGCGGCATTTGTGGTCACTGCGACGTCGTCATCTGGGACCAAGAAAACCATCACCGGCGCCGACAATGTGCGCACAAAGCTCGGCTTGAAATCGCCGTGGATCTGGTCAGTGACAGCCAACTAGCGACTAAACGACGGGCGGCCGGCCGTGCTTAGTCATGGTCCACACCGTTGCCCACGAGATGGGCCGGCGCCGCCCCGCATCGGTGATCAGTCCCGCCCAGGCGCCACGCATCCATGCGCAGGCGTGGCGCGGGTGTGTCACGTTGCGCACAAGCGTGAGCACGCCCCAATCCAGGATGTACGCCACGGCTATGGGGCACGGCAGATTCCGTTTGGCAAGCCACACCCTGTTGCGAGCGTCCTGCCACATGTGGTCGTTGTGCCGCGTTCGCTCCACGCGAGGGTGCACGGCGCGCAGGTCCGCGCGGTATTCCACGCGGTAGCCGGCATCCCAGGTGCGCCAGGCCAGTTCGATGCCTTCGTGGGCGTAGAAAAACCGTCCCGGCCAGTTGCGGGTTGCTTGCAGCGTGCTTGAGCGCGCCGCCACTGAGCCTTCCAACACGGAGAACACCGCGGACGAGACCAGCGGATCCTTATTGCGCAGCCGCGGCACCCAGCGGCGCAAGGATTCGCCGTCCGGCGTCTCGATGCGTGTCTGCACTACGCCGAGCGTGGCATCTGTATCAAAGAGCGCTTCAATGCGCGCCAGGGTGGCCGGCTCCGGCAGCACGGCATCGTCGTCGAGGAAGTACAGGAATTCTCCGTGCGCCCGTTTGACGCCGCGATTGCGGCCCTTTGGTGCGCCAAGATTGGTCTTAAGGCTCACCGTTCTTACTTCCGGCGGCAGGCCCGACGCTTTCCACCCGTTACCTACCACGATCACCTCGAGCGTCACGCCGGTTTGAGCGAGAAGCGAGTTCACTGCGGCGGAGAGCTCAGTTGGTCTAGTGCCCTGGCTCAGCACAACAGCCGACCAGCGTGGGGTCACGGCGCCGCCTTGCGCAAGGCCGCCGAGGCGAGGATGGCCGTGGTGTGGCCAACGATGACAAAAGGCAGCGCGCATGCCAGGACGAGCAGGGCAACGGCAAGGCCGTTGAACCCTGCGACCATTCCAATGATGGAGACGGCGAGGATCAAGATGGTCTGTTCCACCGAGTGATACATGCGGTGAATCGGCACAAAGTTGGCGGCCCGCCGCGCGGCGCCGAGAACGCCGCCCGTAATCGCGCGCGCCCCCGCCTCGTCCTTGGGCAGTTCCATGCCCGCTTCCACGCGCGCCAAGCGCATGGCGTCATTGAGAGACTTGTTGACGAGCACGAGAGTGCCCGCCGCGCCGCCCAGTGCCGCCCAACGCCAATCGTGCGGCTGCGCGGCAATTGTCAGCGCGAGGCCAGCCATGACCGGGATCAGGGATTCCGTGGTGGTGTGCGCGATGCGGTCAAGAAAGACGCCGCGTGGTCCGGTGGTGCGGCGCCAGCGAGCCACCTCGCCGTCGATCGAGTCGATCGTCATCTGCAGCAGGGCCAGCACGCACGCGAGCACGGGCCCCCACAGACCGGGAATCAGCAGGGCCGCCGCCGCTGCCCAACCGCACAGGATCATGATGACGGTCACGGCGTTGGCCGAGAGGCCGGCCCACACTGCCACGCGCGTCAGGTAAATGGAGAACGTGCGCCCAAAAAGCGCCGCGGTCCAGTGCTCGGCATTGCGCCGTCCGCGAATGGACTCCGGTTGGCAGACGGGCCGCATCTCGGCAATCGCGGGCCATTCACGAGTCACGAAGGCACTCCGTGGTGAGTGTGTGCGCAGACGTGCATCCGTTGTCCTTAGCGGGCTGGAAGGGGCAGAGCCCAGGATACCCGTGCGCCCCCGCGTCGCCCGCAGGTTGCGTTTTCGTTGCTTTTTCCGGACTGCGCGTCGTGTCACTGTTCAGTACGGCGCAGGACTGCCACGATAGAGGTATGACTGACGAGCAGGTCCGCATAGACGTGGTTACCGTGGCAGACGCGGGTGAGTTGCTCACGGTGAGGCGTGCGGCCTTTGTGGCCGAGGCCCAGATTTTCAACGACCCGAACATTCCTGCGCTCACCCAGTCCCTCGAAGAGCTCATCGTGGATCTGCAGTCTGAGGATGTCGTCACGCTTGGCGCATGGCGCGGACATCGCCTGATCGGTTCAATCCGGGTGGGTATTGAGGATTCCAAGGCGACCATCGGCCGCTTGGCGGTGGCTCCGGACGTGCAGGGCCAGGGCATCGGCACTCAACTGCTGTTTGCGGTACTCGGCTACCTACCGGAAACCACCACCGAAGTGTGGGTGTTCACCGGCCAGAACTCGAAGCACAACATTTCCCTCTACAACAAGGCAGGGTACGAGCACCAGTTTGACCAGGTTGCGGGCGACCTCACCTACGCATACC
>CAYMRO010000144.1:0-5570 GCA_964392875.1 uncultured Demequinaceae bacterium | reverse complement strand
AGGCACGACGCCTCCTCAACGACCTCGACGAATACCGTGCCTACGCCAATCCCAACGACGACGTTGGCTATGCGGCGCACCAGTGGCTGCTCAACATTTTTGAGCCGACCGTGCGCGCCATACCCAGCGAGCACCGCAAGAAACTGGAGCCCGCGCAGGTCTTCCACGAGATCCTGGACCACCGCTGGTTCCTTGCCCAGGAGGTTGGCCACGACGTCCCGATGGCGGTTGCCGCGGCGTCCTACGTCAAGAACATCCTGCCCAACCGGCCCGACGAACAGGCGCTCCTTGGCGTCTCACTCGCCGAGATGACGGCCGAGCTCCCCGTCCTCACCGCCGAGATCGAGGCGCGTGCGCGTCTCGCCGAGGAGGAAAGCGAAGACAACCTGGGGCGCTGGGGAGACATCGAGGAACCACCAACCCCTGAAGTGGTCCGACGCTCCACTCGGGTTCCCGCGCCCACGCACCCGGACATGGGGCCGGCCGGGGAAGCTGCCGCAGCTAACGAGGGCTAGGCCCGTGCCGCCGCCTGGCTCGCGGCGTAGAGCGCGATCGATGCCGCAACGGAGGCGTTGAGGCTTTCCGTGGTGGCCGCGATGGGGATGGATGCGATTTGGTCGCACGCCTCGCGGACCAGGCGCGATAGGCCTTCGCCCTCCGCGCCAACCACAATCACGAGCGGGCCATCGAGGAGTGAAGACTCGGGTAGTGACACGTCGCCACCGGCGTCGAGCCCCAGCACGAACAGCCCCGCCGCCTTGTAATCCTCAAGGGTGCGCGTGAGGTTAGTGGCGCGTGCCACGGGGATTCGCGCCGCCGCACCCGCGGAAACCTTCCACGCCGCCACGGTCACCCCGGCAGCGCGCCGCTCCGGAACCACGATGCCACTCGCGCCAAACGCCGCCGCGGAACGCATGATGGCGCCCAGGTTGCGGGGGTCCTGAATGTGGTCGCAGACCACAATGCGGATGGGCGCTGCGGCCTCGAGCAAGTCCTCCGGCTCGGCGTAAACGTAGGGCGGCACCTCCAGCGCGATGCCTTGGTGCACGGCGCCGTCGGAGAGAGTGTCAAGGCGAGCCTTGGTCGCGTCCACCACCGTCACGCCCTGCGCTACCGCGAGCGACACCAGCTCGGTGACGCGGTCATCGGCGTCGATCCGGTTGAACACGTTGAGCATCGTGGCTGGCAGACCGGTGCGCAGAGCCTCCAACACACTGTTGCGGCCAACGATGAGCTCGTGGTTTCCGGACGTCTTATTTCTGGGGGCGCGCTTGGCTTGAGCGGGCTGCTTAGCCGCCGCAGCGTCGGACCTTGCCTTTGCCTTGTATGCCTTGTGGTACGGGCGCTCTTCCGCCTTTGGCGTGGGGCCTTTGCCCTCGAGAGCCTTGCGGCCGTGGCCGCCGGTGCCTACGCTCGGCCCCTTTTTGGAGCTTGCGTTGCGCGTGGCGCCGCGGCGCTTTGAGTTTCCAGCCATGGGCTAAGGGTACCGGCGCCCGACGGCGGGGCTGGCTTCAGCCGTCAGAGGCCAGTGACCAGCGGGCACCCTCGGCAGCATCCTCGATGGCAATGCCCGCGGCGGCAAGCCGGTCCCTGATCGCATCAGCCGCCTCCCAATCGCGAGCGGCACGCGCCACCTCGCGAGCGGCGAGGTCCGCCTGGACCAACGCGTCCAGAGCGCCGAGCGCGCCGCCACCAGCGCCATTCGCACCCGCACCGAACGTGTCCGCGAGCGGATCCAAGCCCAAAACGTCGAGCATCGCGCGCAGAGCCAGCAGCGCCGGTGCCACGGCTGACACGTCACCGGCGGCGAGCAGCGCGTTACCCGCGCGCACGGCCTCATGGATTACAGCCATGGCGCGAGGCACGGAGAGGTCATCGTCCATGGCCTCAACGAACGCCTCCGGGAGAGCGGCCGCGCGCACCTCCGCGAGCGACGGCTGGCCCACCTTCTCCCCCGCGCGGTCAACGAATCCGCCGATGCGCTGCCACTGCGCCAGCGCCTCATCGAGCGTGGAGTCCGTGTATTCGAGCATCGACCGGTAGTGAACGGACGCGAGCGCGAGCCGCAACGCGGCTGGTGGATAGGCGGTGAGCACCTCTGACACCAATAGGCCGTTACCCAGGGACTTTGACATCTTGTGGCCGGATTGCGTCACCCACGCGGAGTGCATCCACAGCCGCGCAAAGCCGTAGCCCGCGGCCTGGGACTGAGCCAACTCGTTCTCGTGATGCGGGAAGCGCAGATCAAGCCCACCCCCGTGAATGTCGAACTCGTCGCCCAAATATCGCTGCGCCATCGCGGAGCATTCGATGTGCCAACCGGGCCGCCCAAGCCCCCACGGCGAATCCCACGAGGCCGTGGCAGGCTCGCTTTCCTTGCGCGCCTTCCACAAGGCAAAGTCGCGGGGGTCGCGCTTGTCCTCGGCAGGAGCGTCGGCCGCCGGCTCCAGATCTCCCAGCGCCTGATTGGTGAGGGAGCCATACGCGCCAAACGAGCGCACGTCAAAGTAGACAGACCCGTGCGACACATACGCGTGCCCACGCTCGATTAGCCGCGAAACGAGCGCGATAATCTCCGGAATGTGGCCGGTGGCGCGCGGCTCGGTGGCGGGCAGCCGCACTCCAACCGCGGCGTACGCCGACTGAAACTCGCGCTCAAACTTCAGCGCCCACTCTCACCACGGCACTCCAGCTTCCGCGCCCTTCGCCAACGTCTTGTCGTCAATGTCCGTGACGTTGCGCACCAAGGTCACCGCGTAACCGGACCGCTCGAGCCACCGCTGCAGGACGTCGAATGCCACTGCCGCGCGCAAGTGCCCAACATGGGGCGAGCCCTGCACCGTTGGCCCACACAGATAGATGCCTGCCTGCCCAGGTACGAGCGGCACAAAGGGACGCTCCGCGCGGGTAGCGGTATCGAAAAGTCGCAGGCTCACGGAAGCCAGGCTACCGGTGCCTAGGCAGTGAACACGAGGGCCGACGCGATGGCCGCGATCCCCTCGCCCCTCCCCGTAAGTCCTAGGCCGTCGGTTGTGGTTGCGGCAACGCTCACGGGCGCGCCAACGGCGGCGCTGAGGGCCGCTTGCGCCTCGCCCCTGCGCGGCGACAGCTTTGGCACATTGCCGATGATTTGGATGGACACATTGGCGATCTCGTACCCGGCATCGCGCACTAGGCGCGCCGTCTCCGCCAAGAGGGTTCTGCCCGACGCTCCCGCGAGTTCCGGCCTATCGACACCAAAGACTTCGCCCAAGTCCCCAAGGCCCGCTGCGCTCAGCAGTGCGTCGCATGCGGCATGCGACGCCACGTCGCCGTCCGAGTGACCGGTGAGGACCGTCTCTTCCGGCCACGTCAGCCCGGCAAGAGCGAGGCCCTTGCGCTCGCCAAAGGCGTGCACGTCAACGCCGGTGCCAACTCGTTGCGTTGTCACAAGTGGTTCCCCATCCCTTACGAGTGATTCGAGATGAACGTGGCGAGGGCGAGATCCCCTTCATGCGTCACCTTAAGGCCCCACGGGTGACCCTCGGTGGCAACCACGCGCAATCCCAACTCGCGCACCAGCGTGGCATCGTCCGTTGCGGAGTCGCCAGACGCGGCCTCGTGCGCTGCGATGAGCGCTTTCGCGCGGAAAACCTGCGGCGTCTGCACGGCCCGGAATTGATCGCGATCAACCGGCTGGCCGTAACCGTCGTCATCACCAGGAGCGGTCACCAGCGTGTCCACCACGGGCACCAGCGGGATCGCGGCATCGGCTCCCGCCTCTACGGCCACAATGGCCTCGCGCATGCTGGCGGTTGGCATGAAAGCGCGCGCGGCATCGTGCACCAGCACGATGTCATCGGGCGCCATGCCGCGAGAGCCAAGTGCCCCCAACCCAGCCCATACGGAGGCCTGCCTGGTGGGGCCGCCCGGCACAACGTCGGCCCGGCCGTCCACGGCGTCAATGAAAGCGTCCAGGTATTCGGGGACGGCAGTCACCACAATGCGTGAGGCAATGGGGACCACGCGATCAAGCGCGTGAGCCACGAGCGGACGTCCCGCCACCGGCACGAGTGCCTTTGGTAGGGCGAAGCCCAAGCGGGCTCCCATTCCGGCGGCCGTGATGACCGCCGAGACAGTCACGACGCGAGAACCTCGTCAAGGCGGGCGCCAGCGGCAACCTCGTCGCTCTTCTCGGCGAGCGCAAGTTCGCTCACGAGGATTTGACGAGCTTTGTGCAACATGCGCTTTTCGCCGGCAGAAAGTCCCTTGTCGCTATCGCGGCGGCTCAGATCGCGCACCACCTCGGCAACTCGAATAACGTCACCGGAAGCAAGCTTCTCGACATTCGCTTTAAAGCGACGCGACCAGTTGGTGGGCTCTTCGATATATGGCTCGCGCAACACGGAGAAGACCTTCTCGAGGCCCTTCTTGTCCACGACATCGCGCACGCCAACCAGGTCCAAGTTCTCAGCTGGGACCTTGATGATGAGATCGCTTTGCGAGACGCGCAGTTCCAGATACGTCTTCTCCACGCCTGCTACATCGCGCTTGAAGATATCTTGAATAGTTGCGGCACCGTGGTGCGGGTAGACGACAGTCTCACCGACGACAAAATTCATTTGAGCCTCGCCCCTTTGATTTGCGGATTCCATTCTACCACCGCGCACGGCACCCTCTTTAAGGGGTGAGTGGCTCCGGACGCGGTAGCGACGCGCCGGTGGCTCGCACCTCGTCGCGGCCAGTATTCTTGGGTCCGTCAGTCCCCGAAAGGATCCGCGTTGAAGACCACTGTCACAGCCCGAATCGCCGCACTTGCGGTGGTGGCCATTGCCCTCACCGGCTGCTCGGCAATCAACCCCATCACCACGGATCGTCAGTACGCACCCTCTGACGGCATCGATGTGCCCATTGGCGACAGCGCCAAGGCCATCAACCTGCTCGTTGTCACCACCGCCAAGGATGCCCCGGCAGTGCTGACCGGCTCGCTCTACAACGAGGCTCATGAGGATGTGGTGGTGACGCTCAGCATTGACGGCACCATCGCGGCAAACGTCACCGTTCCGGCCGACGCCGCGGTTCAGCTGGGCACCGGGGACCACCAGACGTTGGTGCAGGGCGCGTCGCCCGCCGCTCCTGGCGGCATGGCCCCGGTTTGGATTGGTACCGAGGACACGGGCGCGTTGCAGGTGGATGTTCCCATCGTTGATGGCACGTTCGCGGAGTACCAGGGCATCGTGGATTCGATCCCGCCGCTGCCTTCTGCCACGCCGTCGCCAGAGCCAAGCGCCACTTCCTGAGCGGGCTCTACCCGCCCGGCCCGAGCGTCGGGCCCGGTTGACCGGCAACCCGCGCGTCAGCCAAAGCGACCGGAGATGTAGTCCTCGGTGGCCTTCTCCGATGGGGTGGAGAACATCGTGCGGGTGTCGTTCATCTCGATGAGCTTGCCTGGTTTGCCGGTGCCCGCGATGTTGAAGAACGCGGTGCGATCCGCGACGCGAGCCGCCTGTTGCATGTTGTGCGTGACGATGACGATCGTGTAGTTCTCCTTGAGTTCCTGCATGAGGTCTTCGATGGCGAGCGTGGAGATG
>CAYMRO010000143.1:0-5675 GCA_964392875.1 uncultured Demequinaceae bacterium | reverse complement strand
TGTTGGACGTTGTCCGCCGCCTCGGTGGCGTGACTGACAACCACGAGGGTCGTGGACTCGGTCCAGCCAAAGTCACCGGTAAGGATGTCCGCAGCGCGGTGACTCACGAAGTCTGCTGGCCAAGCCTCCGCGCTTGGCTGGGCAAAGCGCAGCGACAGTGCGGGCGCCGCCAACAACAGCAGTCCCGCAACTCCCATGAGCAGCGCGGCGCGCGGCCGGTTGGCCACGGCGGTTGCCACGCGCCTCCAAGCACGGGACTCGTTGCCCTGCTTTGTGCGCGGCAGCCGCCAGGTATTGACGCGATGCCCAAGCAGCCGCAGCACTGCAGGCAGCAGGAACAGGGCGCTGCTGACCGAGGCGACCGCCACGGCCATGACGCCTATGCCTATCCCCAAGAACGTGTTGAGCGGCACAAACAACAAGCCGCCCAGAGCGATCACCACGGTGGCGCCCGAGAGCGCAACGGCGCGGCCCGCGCTGTCGCCCGTGATCGTCACCGCGTCCATGACGGAGCGTCCGCGGTGGAGTTCCTCGCGAAAGCGTTGAACCGCCAAGAGCGAATAGTCCACTCCGAGCGCAAGCCCAAGCATCGCGATGAAGATGGTGAGTGAATCGGAAACCGGCACATCCGCACCAGTCAGGATGCGCGCCACGATGGCGCCCAGCGCGGTTGCCGCAATGATCGAGACGATCGCCACCACCAGTGGCAGCCCTGCCGCAACCACAGCACCAAAGACAAGCAGCAGGATCACGAACGCGGCGATTATTCCGATGGTCTCGCCTCGACCCAGTTCGCTCGCGGCGAGGTCAAGAAAGGCGAGCTGCGCGGACTGATCGCCATAGACCAGGGCGTCTACCTGCGGTGTTGCCACCGCGTCAACTGCCACCATCGCGGCGCGCACAACAGCGTCGTCCCTATCCGTGGTGAAGCTAATGATGACGGCGCGGCCGTTGGGGGCGATGGGGGAACTCGCGTCCGCTCCAGGGGTGCCGATGTCACCCACGCCTTCCACGGCGGCGAGCGCTTCCTTGGCGCGCGTCACCACGTCGTCAAATGCGCTGTCGCCTACCTGGAGCAAAGCGGAACTCACGATGACGGTCTCCGCGTAGCGATCGCCGTGGGCCTCTGCGCGAAGGCGCTCATTTGCAGCCTCCGCCCTGTTGGCCTCGGTGGTGATGAGGTTGCGCTGTTCTGGCGTGACGTACTGGCCGATGGTGCCCGCAAAGCCCAGGGCAACGGCGATGATGGCGGCCCAGATGCCAAGCGTGAGCCACGGCCTTTTGGCCACTGCGCGGGCAATGCGCCCGGTGATTCCTACTTTCATGATTGTTCTCCTGATACGGAGGCAGCGCGCCGGCACGGCGGCCTGATTTTGGGTGAGCGAAGCAGAGGTGAGGTGGCGAGCCACCTGACCGTTGAGTTGTTGGTTAGTCCTGGTTGGGGTAGTGGAAGACCTCGTCGAGGGTGACCTGGAGTGCCCTCGCGATTTGGAAGGCCATCTCGAGGGACGGCGAGTACCGGCCCTGCTCAATGGCGATGACGGTCTGGCGGGTGACGCCTAGGCGCTCTGCCAGCTCGGCTTGGGTCATTTCGCCGCGCGCGGTGCGCAGCGCCTTGATGTTGTTGGTGACGCGGGTTGGCTTTTGGCCGCCCATGGCTTAGAAGCCCCGCCGGTAGGCGCGGATCTTCACGTTGGTCTCGACGATGGCGCTGAGAGTTCCGATGAGGAAGAGGAAGTTGCCAATCCAGAAAGTATCGGCATCGATCATCGCGAGGATCAGGCCGCCGCCCAGTCCAACGCCAACGATTGCCTGAGTCTTGCGGGTGCCGTAACGCTTGATTTCCCTGTCGCGTTCGTCTGTGCCGTGCTCAATGTCTACCGGCCGCCCGCGCACGCCCTGGCGAATCGAGGCGGCAATGGTCGCGAGAATGGTGCCAACGATGGTGCCAACAATGGAGATGCCCAGCGTCCACAGCATGGGGGTCACCCACTCAACCTCGCTTGCTGGCGTGCCACGCAACCGGGAGGCGATGACCGCAAAGTACGTGGCGGACGTCGCAATTACCAGGACGAGGTACACCCACACGGTGCGTTCCTCCATGGTCATGGGTCCTCGCTCATCGTCTTGCAGAGGACGGACTGGGTGCTCGTGGTTACTCATTGGGGATTCCGTCTTGGTAGGCGTTCAGTTGCGCAAGTGAGCTGGACAGCGAGCCCAAGTAGGAGCCGACGAAGAGGATGTTCGCGGCCCAAAACGTGTCCACCTTGAGCGCAAGCAGGATGAGACACGTGAGCACCGCCAGGCCCGTGAGTTCCGCGTCGCGCGCGCCCCCAAGGCGGGCGATGTCGCGGTCCCGCTGATCGATAGCTCGCTCGCCGCGCCCCAAGTAGCGCGCGAACGCAAAGGCGATTGCGTAGGACGTTGCTCCCGTGCCAACAAACAGTAGCCATGGGCCCTCCCACGCCACCTCGTTGAGGGGCAGGCCATCGGTAGCGGCTCGCGCTATGACCACGGCCCAATACGTCAGGAAGACGACGATGCCAATGGGGGTGCCAATGGCGAGGGTTCGCTGCTGTGGCGTCATGAAGTGCTCCAATGTCAAAGATTGTTGACATGCAGACCTTAGGCCGCATCGCGGGCCCATGTCAACAATTCTTTACATCGACGTCTGAAGGCGTCAGGGCGCGCTAGTCAAAACCGGGCACTGGTGTCTCAGTCATGCCCGCGATGATCGCGTCCACCGCCCAGTGCGTACGCTCCACTCCCTGCCCGGCAAAGATCACCGGCTGGGCCGCGCTCAAGTGGGGGTAGTCGCCGCCCTCCAGTTGGGCACGGAATGCCTCGAGCGCGCGCGTGTCGTCTCCGTGTTCTGCGGAGTGCTCGGCGGCGCTCGCCATGGTGTGCAGCAGCAAGAGGTCAACCCCCCAGGCGGCGCGGGCCTGTGGGATGCCGCCTTCCTCGAGCAGTTCGAGAAGCCGGTCAACGGCCCGGAGTGAGCCGTCACCGGTGGGGCGCGCGGTGACCGCGGAGCGCGCCAACTCGGGGTGCTTGAGGAGCACTCCCATGCAGTCAACGAGAATGCGCTTCACCTCGTTGCGCCAGCCCTGCCCACGGTCGCTGAGATCCAGCGAGCTGAAGAGGTGGTCCAGCATGAAGCCGTGCAGCTCCACCACGGAGTGCACGTGTACGTAGATCGATGCCGGCCCCGTGTCGAGTTCATGGGCGATGGAACGCATCGTCACCTTGGCGAGGCCCTTGGTGCGCATGATCTTCATGGCGGTGTCCACGATGGCTTCTCTGCTGAGGGACGCGCGGCGACCGCGCGGTCCGCGCTGGTGCCCGTGGTGCTGGGCGCTCATTTGCGCCACCTGCTCCGCCATCTTGCGCTGGAACTCTTCCCGCATCTCGTTGCGAAGCTTGACGGCCTCTTCGCGAAACTCGCGGCGCAGTTGGGCGGCCTCGGGGCCGTTTCGCCAACTGTCTCTACCGTCCGGCATAAGGCCAACTGTACGGGAAATCGGCGAATTTAGCGAACGCGTTCGGAAACTACTTGCGCATTACCGAACATGTTCGCTACGATCGTGTTCGTGCCCGACTGGAACCAGCGTCGGGCCCTACCGAAAGGAGTGCCCATGACAACCACCGAATGGGCCATCGAGGCACACGGCCTCGTCAAGAACTTCGGCGAGCAGCGCGCGGTCGACAACATCGACCTCACCGTTGCGCCAGGCATCGTCTATGGCGTGCTTGGCCCCAATGGCGCCGGCAAGACCACCACCATCCGCATGCTCGCAACCCTCTTGGGCATCGACGCGGGCGAAGCCAAGATCTTTGGCCACGACGTTGTGACGGATGCGCATCGCGTGCGCCAGCTCATCGGCGTCACGGGCCAATACGCCTCCGTGGATGAGACCCTGACCGCCCGCGAGAACCTCGACATCTTCTGCAGGCTGCAGGGCATCACGGGCAAGGCCGTTCGCGTCAAGAGCGACGGGCTGCTCGAGAGCTTTGGCCTCACGGACGCCGCGAACAAGCCGCTGCAGAACTTCTCTGGGGGTATGCGCCGCCGACTGGACCTCGCAGCGAGCCTCATCTCGCGTCCGCCCTTGCTGTTCCTCGACGAGCCAACCACGGGCCTTGACCCGCGCACGCGTTCGCAAATGTGGGACACGATCCGCGAACTCGTGAGCTCCGGCTCCACCGTGCTGCTCACCACCCAGTACCTCGACGAGGCGGACCAGCTCGCGGACCGCATCGCGGTCATCGACACGGGCCGCGTGGTCGCCGAGGGAACGTCTAACGACCTTAAGGCGCTGGTTGGCAGCTCCGCGCTGCAGCTCACGCTCGTAGATACGGCCGACGCCGAGGCGGCTGCCGCTGTTGTGGCCAGGATCGCTGGCGTGACACCCAGCAGCACGCCGGAGAGCCGCAGGCTCACCGCCCCCCTGACGGACACGGGAGTCGTCACCGATGTGCTGGTGGCCCTGCGTGAGGCCCGCATCGAGGTGGCGGAGATGTCCCTCCAGAAGCCCAGCCTCGATGAGGTATTCCTCACCATCACCGGCCACGTTGCCGAACCCACGTCCAACCCCGAACTTGAGGAGGTCCACTCATGACCGCCGTCATCACCCCTGGCATAGACCGGGCTCTGCCGCGCACAGTCTCGCTGCGCCAAACCTGGCGCGACACCATGATCATGGCCAAGCGCGCTCTCATCAAGATGCGCCGCACGCCGGAACAGCTCATCGACGTCACGCTGCAGCCCATCATCTTTACGGTGATGTTCACGTACATCTTTGGCGGCGCGATCGCCGGAGATGTGCAGAGCTATCTCCCGCTGTTCATCCCCGGCATCCTGGTGCAGACCGTCATCACGGGCGCGGCCGCCGCCGGCACCACGTTGCGTGACGACATGGACAAGGGCGTGTTTGATCGCTTCAAGTCGTTGCCCATTGCCCGCATCGCGCCGCTATCCGGCGCCCTAGTTGGGGACCTCGTGCGCTACCTCATCGCCGCAACCATCACCTTTGTGATGGCGTACCTCATGGGCTACCACCCAGGCGGTGGGCTGCTTGGTGTGGCCGCGACCATCCTGCTCGTGATGGCGTGCGCGTGGGCGCTGTCGTGGATCTTTGCGCTCATTGGCGTGTCCATGAAGTCGTCGCGCGGCGTGCAGGGGATCTCGTTCCTGATTCTCTTCCCGCTCACGTTCCTCTCGAACGTGTTCGTGCCCATCGACACCATGCCGGGCTGGCTGCAGGCGTTTGTGCACATCAACCCTGTGACGCACATCGTCAACGCCGCTCGCGACTTGTGTAACACCGGCACCTTTGGCACGGACGGCTGGTACGCACTGCTTGGCGCGGCCGTGACGATCGCTATCTTCGCCCCGCTCGCGGTGCGAAAGTACCGCACGCACACCTAGGAATCCGCTTACGGCGGCCCCCGTCCACTGTGACGGAGGGCCGCCGTTTGCGCGCTGTCGGTACACTGGTCCCGTAAAGCGCCGCGAACGTCGGCGATGGAGGACGGCATGACAGAGCTTTAGGTCGCCAGACCGCGTGTCTGGCAACGGTTTCCCCAAACCCCCAGACCTGGAGCACTCATGCACGCCCTTTCCTTTTCTCACCTTTCCTTTTCTTGGCCAAACGGCCGCGAGGTCTTTCGCGACC
>CAYMRO010000142.1:0-5706 GCA_964392875.1 uncultured Demequinaceae bacterium | reverse complement strand
CTCGAGCGATTCAACGTGCAGGCCACGGGGCTCGCGCTGCTCTCGGTGACGCAAATTGGGGCGTACGCGCTGCTGCAGATTCCGGCAGGACACCTTCTTGACCGATTTGGTCCGCGCGCCACCATGACCATTGGATCGCTCGTGATGGCCGTGGGCCAATTGCTGCTCGCGTTCAATGACCACTATGGCGTTGCGCTCGCGGCACGCATCATGATCGGCGCTGGCGATGCGCCCATCTTTGTCAGCGCGGCGAGGCTCGTCTCACATTGGTTCCCTGCCCGGCGCGTGCCGTTCCTCATGCAGATGACGGGTTTCATAGGCCAGGCGGGCCAGCTTGCCACCGCGATTCCGGTGGCGATGTTGCTGCATGCCCAAGGGTGGACCTTCACCTTTTCCACCCTCGCCGCAGTGGGCCTCGCGGCCGCCGCGGTGGCATTCACGTGGGTGAGAATGCCCGCCTCGGAACCCGGCTCCGTGGAGGCGGACCGCGAGCGGTTCTGGGCGTCCATCCGTGCCGCGACGGATCACGTGGGCACGCGGCTTGGCTTTTGGAGTCACTTCCTGCCGCCGTTCTCCGCCAACGTCATCGCGCTGCTGTGGGGCGTGCCGTTCTTTGTCACCGCCCAAGGCCTCAGCCCGCGCCGGGCGAGTTCGCTGCTCATTGTTCTCACCCTGTCAGCCATGGTGGCGGGCCCCCTCGCGGGGGTGTTCACGGGCCGCCATCCTCTGCGGCGCACGTGGATAGTGCTGGGCTCGGCGATTGCCACCCTGATCGCCTGGGTGGTGCTGCTCTCGTTCAACACGCCTCGCCCGTGGTGGCAACTCGCGGTGTTCTGCGCGCTCATCGGCATGGGCGGCCCCATCTCGCTCGTTGGCCTTGACTTTGCGCGCTCGTTCACGGCCGAGCGACGCCTGGGGACGGCAACCGGCTTCGTCAACATCGGCGGCTTTGCGTCCACCATCGCGGGGGTGCTGCTGGTTGGGTTTGTCCTGCAATTGGTCTCACCACCCGGCGCCACCACCTACACGCTCAACAACTACCGTGTCGCATTCGCCTCGCTGGCACTGGTGTGGATCACAGGCTTCATTGGCGTGTTGCGAAACCGGCGCCGTACCAGGGCGGTCATGGCGGCGGGCGGCGTGGTGGTGCCACCGATTCGCGAGGCCCTGCGCCGCGACTGGCATCGCGATTGACGTTCGCCCCGCGCGGGTCCACAATCAGGTCAGCAGTGCGTGTCGTCTGACTAAGTCGGCACGCACTGTCTTGCATTGTGGCGACTGCTGAACCACCGCGTCGGGCCCGGGAAGGCGGCGTGGGAACCACCAGCACGCCGCGAGCCTGGATACCGTAGGGGAGTGGTGGACTACATCGGCCGCGCCCTCGTGGCGGAAGCGCTCCAAGAGTGGCGCGATCAGCTACAAGCGAGCGCAACAGTCTCTGCGTTGCGCGACCTCACCTATTCGACTGCGCACCTCATTGACCTCGCCGGTGCACACCCCGGCGGATTGGCACCGTTCTTCGCGAATCGCCCCACGCTGCTCAGCTCCCTCATCCGGGACGAGGAGGCGCGGCTAGCCGCGGAGCATCGTGCCACCGTCATTCGCGCAGCTGCAGATGAGGTGCGGACGGCAACAGGTGTGTGGACGGCTGCGCTCGTTGTAGGAACCGTGGCGTGGACGGAACACGGCCACGAACGCGAGTTGCCCCTCGTAATGCGGCCTGTGCTGTGGGATGACGCTCGCGGCGCGGACGCCTTTGTGACAATGCTGGATGAGGTCTCGCTCAACCCGGTTTTCGTTTCTCTCCTGCGCGAGCGCGCCCCAGAACGGGCCGAGGCGATAATCGCGCTAGTCCCCGAGCGCGCTGGTGGGTCCACGTTTGACCCGCGCCCCGTTTGGAATGCCGTGCGCGAGGTTGGCCACGCCTTTGGCCCAGATCTTGAGGTGCATGAACGGTTGCTGCTGGGCGCCTTTGATGACCCCGAGCAGCGCCTCGTTGATGACCTCGAGGACTTGGGGCCGGAGCTGCGCAAGTCCGACATCGTGGCGGCAGTGGCCGGTGACCACGATGCCATTGGCAGGCTCGCCGTTCCCATTCCAGCCTTCGCAACGGGTGACAGGGACCCGTTTGCCGAGCGCGGCATCGGAGACTTGGACGATGCCCAGTTCGCGGCGCTCGACGCCGTGGCAACGGGACGGTCCATGTTCATTCAGGGTGGCCCCGGATTCGACACCACGGCCATGGTGGCGGCAATCGCGGCCGACGGCGCGGCATCGGGCCGCTGCCTGCTCGTCATCGCGGGAACCCAATCTCTCCTCAAGTCCATCAACGCACGGCTGGACCACGCGGGCGCTGGCGACATCGCGGTGGACGGCGCCCAAGACGCCACGGCGCGCTCACGGCTTTTGAACTCCATCACCATGGGCGGCGTGGAGGTTGACGACGCGCAAATTCGCTTCGCCGGCGAGCGGCTGCTCCAGGCGCGGCGCGTGGCGCAATCGCGATTCGACGCCCTGCACCGCACGCATCGGCCATGGGATGTGAGCGCGTACGACGCCGTGCAGGCCATAGTGCGTCTCACGTCAACGGAGCCAACACCGGGCACCACGGTGCGGCTGGATGCAGACGCGGGAGCGGTGATCTCCGAACACGGCTTCGCTTCAGTTGCGGACGCTCTCGTGAAGCGCCTGGGTGAGCGCGATGAGGTGACAACAGAGACCGCGCCGCTCACAACGTCGGGCATTGAACTGGTGCCGTGGTGGTCACCGATTACGGACGACCCAGCCGAGGGAGCGGCGCTCGACGAGGCGCTCGCGACGTTGCTGGTGCGGCACATCCCCAAGATGCGCACGGAGGCGTCGCTCGCCGCGCACGAAACGGGCGTTGACGAGGCCACATCGCTTGCGCATTGGGCGGACCAGGTGCGGCTATTCACGGATCTCCGTGCAACGCTCGAGGTGTTCTCGCCCGCCGTCTTCCACCGCTCGTTGCACGACATCGTTGAGGCAACCGCGCCCGCGAGCCAGCGCGAGGAGGCGATCGCCCGCCGGGACCGCCGCGCCCTGGTGCGCCGCGCGGTGGAGTTGCTGCGGCCGGGGCGGTCAAAGGCCAACCTTCACCAGGAGCTGCTCGCGGCCAACGACCAAGCGTTGCGTTGGCGCGCCATGGCCTCCGCGGGTGGCTGGCCCGTTGTCCCTGATGACTTCGACATTTTCGCGGACCGCACCGAGCAGGTGATGCGCCTGTGGGCGCGCATTGCCGCCGCGGTGCAACGCGTCACGGGCCGCGAAGACCTTCCGGAATTGCCGTGGGATGACATGACCCGAGTGCTCACGGAGCTCGCGGAAGGCATTCCCGGCACGCTCGAGGCCGCGAGGTCAAGGCCGCTGGATCGTGACATCGAGGACGTTGGGCTCGGCGGTCTGCTTGAGGACTTGCGCGTGCGCGGCGCGGAACCGGAGCAAGTGCGCAGGGACGTTGAGTTCGCGTGGTGGGCGTCCGCGTACGAGGCGATAGTGCTCGCGGACCCGCGCCTCACCACGCAGGGCGCGTTGGCGCGTGCCGTTGCCGAGTTCGTTGACGCGGATGAGGGCTTTGGCGAGCTGCGCGTTGGCCCACTGTCACGGGCAGTAGCCGAGCGCAGGCGCGGCGCCATCGCGAGAAATCCCGACGCCGCGCGAGACCTCTTCGCGGCTCTCATGGAAGGTTCCGCAGCGTCGTACCGCGAGCTGTGGTCCGATTTTGGGCCAGTTGTTGGCGCATTGCGGCCCGTGGTGCTCGCCACCGCGGAGCAAGTGGCGAGGATTGTGCCAGCTCAGCGCATCATCGACACCGTGGTGATCACGGGGGCAGAATCGCTCGCGCTCGCCGAGGCGATTCCAGCGATAGCGCGGGCGCGTCAAGTGGTTGTCATTGGCGACGCCGAGGCCGCGACCCGCTCCGCAGTGTCCGTGCTCGCCGCGCTGCTGCCGCGAGTCACGATGCCCGTTGCTCCGCAGCCGCGCGATCCTCGCGTCACGATGGCGCTCGCCGCGATGTCCTACGGGCGAGTGCTGCAGCCGCTGCCAACTGCAGGCTCTGGGTCGCGGCTTGAGGTAACGGTGCTGGATGCCGTTGGCTCGCCGGCTGCGGGACATCACAGCGTGGAGTCCACGCGCGCCGAGGTGATGGCGGTCTTGGCACTTGTGGACAAGGCGGCCCGTACGGTTCCGCGCCGTTCGTTGGCCATCGTCGCTGGTAATGAGGTCCACGCAAGCAGTTTGCGGGTTGCCATTCGCGAGAGGGACGACGCGATGGCTGAGCGGGTTGCCGTGGTTGCCATGGGGGAGGCTGGCGGCCTCGACGTTGACGAAGTGATCCTCACGCTTGGTTATGCGCGCGACTTGCGCGGCGGTTTGCCTATTGGGCTGGGCGTGCTTGGCGCGGATTGGGGACGCCAAGCGCTGGCCCAGGCGCTCGTCGCGTCTCACGCGCGGGTGACCATCATGACGTCCCTCGATGCCGACCACCTCAGCGACATCGCAGACAACGTTGAAGACCCCGAGGCGATAGAGGCATTGCGCGAGCTCATTGCCTGCAGCGAGGGCGAATCGGTGGCCCCGGAGCGGCCCGAGCCCGCGCCAAGTGACTGGCTCCTCAGCGACATCGCCATGCGACTGCGCGCGGAGGGCTACGGCGTGCGGCTGCGCTACGGCGCAGGCGTTGACACCATTCCCATGGTGGTTGGAGGGCCGCGCGACCGCGGCTACCGCGTGGCCGTTGTGACCGACGAGACGCAACCCGGCACCGCCGTGAGCCTGCGCGACCGGCTGCGCTGGCAAGTGTCGCGCCTGGAGCGACTCGGGTGGATTGTGGTGCCACTGTGGACCCTCGACGTCTTCACGGATCCCGAAACCGCGTTGCAGAGCGTGCGCAGCGCGCTCGATGCGGAAATCGAGGCACTCACTGCCGCGCTGCCCACCATTGCCATTCCGCTCATTAAGGCCGACGCTGTGGTTGAGGAGCCGTTCGACGTTGAGCATCCCGCTGACGAGCCGATGGTGGTTGCGGTTGAGGACGGGGTTGCGGTTGAGGATGAGAGTGAGGTTGCGGATGAGGAGGAGGTCGCGGAGGAACTTGATCTTGGACTCCCCGTTGCGCCGGAGCCGGAGCCTGAACCCCAACCCGAGCCGGAAGTAGTGCCAGAGCCGGAGCCAGAGCCCGAACCCGAGCTCGATTTGGGGCTGGACGTTGAACCCGAGCCTGGACCCGAACACGAACCGGAGCCGGAACCGGAGCCCGAGCCGGAACCGGGGCCCGAGCCCATCCAGCCCAAGGTTCCCACGATGGGATTTGGCGTGCCCAAGCTCGCCCAACCGCAGCGCTCGGCCCAACCACAGCGTCGGGCACAAGGGGGGCCGCCAAAGGGCGTTGACCGCCCACTCATCCCCACGCGCGCGTGGGAGGACGAGGATGCGAGTTGGGGCGGTAACGACGGCGGCGGCCGGGACGACGAACTCAAGCGCGACAAGCCCCCGCACTGGGGCTAACCCTCTCATTGGGGTAGGTGGCGGGTGAAAATGGGGCCAGAATCACCCCGGATCTACCCCAAAGTGCACGGGCGACGGCGCCCGGTGGATGGCACGCGCGCCTGCGAGGACGAGGACGCGAGCTGGGGCTAACCCTCTCATTGGGGTAGGTGGCGGGTGAAAATGGGGCCAGAATCA
>CAYMRO010000141.1:3004-5756 GCA_964392875.1 uncultured Demequinaceae bacterium | reverse complement strand
CGGCAAGCTCG
This sequence comes from uncultured Demequinaceae bacterium, assembly GCA_964392875.1. Lineage (GTDB taxonomy): Bacteria > Actinomycetota > Actinomycetes > Actinomycetales > Demequinaceae > Demequina. The sequence continues at coordinate 5,745 of CAYMRO010000141.1, read as the reverse complement.
GTGAGCGCCTTGTCTACGGCATCTTTCTTCTGCTTCGCTTCCTTCTTTGCCGCTGTGGCCTCTACAAGCAGCGCGTCTGCCTGATTCTTCAAGTCTTGGATGTAGTCGCGCACGGCGTCTTGGCGCGCGCCCCGGTTGCGGTTGGCGGCTGCGATCTCTTCGATCTCGCCCAGCGCGTTGGTCTGCACTCGGGCGGCAGAGTGCTGTGCCGCGAACTTCTGCACAAACTCATTGGACGACTTCGCGTCGAACACGATGGCGAGCGAATCCGAGGTGCCCTCGCCCATGTACTGCTCGCGAGCAAGCGCGCCAAGGGTGATCTTGAGTTGCTCGATGCGGTCGTTGTCCGCCGCAATCTGAGCGGTGATGTCCTTGTCTTGCGCGATGGCGGCGGTGAGCTTGTCCGCGACAATCTGCTGCTGAATCACCGCGGCGTTGTAGCGCTCCGTGGCCTCCGCAAGGTCCTTCTTGAGCGTTGGCAACTTGACGTTAAGCGCCAGGATCTTGCGATTGGTCTTGACTATCGCGGCATCGGTGTCCTCAAGGTCGCTTTCCACGGCTTCGAGTTGTTTTTCGTATTCCTTCTGCTTCTTGGTAGCGGCGGCGATGTCATCGTCGTAGTTCGAGTCCGCGTGCACGGCGGCCTTTGGGGCGTCGGTGGCAAAGGCCGCCGTGAATGCCCAACCGGTGCACACCATGATGGCGAGCACCGCGCAAACTGCGGCATAGAAGCGATTCTGATGTGTCATGCGCGCGTGTACTTTCCAAGCGTCATCACCGACGCCGCGGCCGCCAATGCCACCGCGATGCCAACAAGATAGGGGGCCACGGCCATAACGTCGGCCTGGCTCACGTACGGAACCCACGATACGGAGGACTTAAGCCAGTCGCCAACCACGTAGCGCACAGCTGCGTAAAGCGTGCCAACGGCGAAGAGCGCGCCAAGGGTTGCCGCGACCGCGCCCTCGAGCATGAAGGGTGCCTGGATGAGGGTGCGCGACGAGCCAACCATGCGCATGATCGTGGTCTCGCGTCTGCGACTCAAGGCGCTCAGGCGAATGGTGGTGGTGATGAGCAACCCTGCCGCCAAAAGCATCACTCCCGCGAGCGCCGCGGCCACGAGGGTCGCCGCGTTCAGGAGTTTGAAGAGCTGCGAGAAAATCTCGCGCTGATCCTGCACGTAGTCCACGCCTGGCAGGCCCGCAACTGCGTCCGAGACCACTTGGAACTGCTCGGGATCATTGAGCTTGACGCGGAAGCTCGGCTGCATCTGGTCCGCCGTGAGGAGGTCCGCGATGCCCTGGATGTCCAGCTTCTTGTAGTTCTCGAACGCCTCTTCCTTGGTCTCGAAATAGACCTTCTTCACGAGGTTTGAGACGGCGCCTTCTTCAAGGAGCGTGCGTATTTGCTGCTCCTGGTCCTCGGTCACGGGACCCGCCGCGCACTGTGTGGAGCGCGCGTTGTCTGGACACAGGCCAATGGTCACTTCCACCTTGCCGTACCAGGAAGCTTTGAGTTCACCCAGTTGCAACTGGAACAGTGCGGCCGCACCAACAAAGGTGAGCGACACAAACGTCACAAGCACCACGGACAGCGCCATGGTCGAGTTTCGCCGAAGCCCGTTCAGGACCTCGGCGAGAATGAATCGCAACCTCATACGCGCTCCATGCCGTACACGCCGCGGTCTTGGTCACGCACCATCTCGCCGCCACGCAACTCAATGACGCGCTTGCGCATTTGGTCAACGATGTCGTCATCGTGGGTGGCCATGAGCACTGTGGTGCCGGTGCGGTTGATGCGGTCAAGCAGGCGCATGATGCCGATGCTCGTGCCCGGGTCCAAGTTTCCCGTGGGCTCGTCGCACAACAGGATTGGCGGGTGGTTGACGAAGGCGCGGGCAATGGCAACGCGCTGCTGCTCACCGCCGGAAAGTTCGTGCGGCAGGCGCTTCTCCTTGCCGCCAAGACCAACCAGGTCAAGGATCTCCGGCACGGCGGAGTTGATGACGTGGCGCTTCTTGCCAATCACCTGCAGCGCGAAGGCGACGTTCTGGTACACCGTCTTGTTTGGCAGCAAACGGAAGTCTTGGAAGACGGCACCGATCTCGCGGCGCAACTGCGGCACGCGCCAGCTGGAGAGGCGGTTGAGGTGCCGGCCGGCAACGTACACATCGCCCGTGGTTGGGCGCTCTTCGCGCAGAATCAACTTGAGGAACGTCGATTTTCCGGAGCCGGACGAGCCAACGAGGAAGACAAAGTCTCCGCGCTCGATCTCCACTGAGACGTCGTCTAGCGCAGGCTTTGCGCCTCGCGCGTACACCTTGCTGACATTGTCGAATCTGATCATGGCTCAATGGGCGCGAGGGGACGGACCCGTGCCTTCATCTAGAGAAACACGGCCCGACGCTACGTCAAGTTAGGCGCGCCGCCTCCCCTTGTGTGCGTGTCGTCACACCATGGAGAGACAAACAAAGGGGTTTGGGGATTGAGTGACAAGTTTGACGCAAAGTGGAGTTCGCCGCGTCACACCCATCACTTGCGAAACAGTGGCCCTCGTTAGCCCCTGCGTGAGTGGGATGCTCTCCACCAGGCGATGGCTGCCGCTGGCACTAGCACCAGGAGCCACCACCACATTGCGTCTCCTGCAGGCTTCGTCGCCGGTGGCAGCGTATCGCCCGACGCCACGGTTGGCGACGGCGTTGAGCTCGCCGGATCTGGGGTTGGCGAAGTTGGGGTTGGCGA
>CAYMRO010000141.1:0-2904 GCA_964392875.1 uncultured Demequinaceae bacterium | reverse complement strand
GGTTGGCGAGGTTGAGGTTGGCGAGGTTGGCGGTGACGGAGCCGCGGGTGACTCCATTCCAGACCCAGCGCGGTCCGCGGTCCCCGTTCCTCCCGGACCTGCGTGGGTCCCGCTGCCGTTGGAGTCCTGTGGGGTGGATTCAGTCCCGCCAGGAATACCTGCCGCGGCGAAATCAACCGCAAAGTTCGCCGCGTCATTGTCCCCATTCACATCCGCAGCTGCCGCAACAGTAGCGGTGATATCCACCTGCCCCACCGCCCCAGACAAGACCCCCACAGCGATGAGAGGCAACGTGGCGCCCGGGTCAAGGCCGTCCTGAGACGTGCAGCGTAGCAACGCCAAATCACACAGCCAGCCCGCGCCACCGAGGCTGTCTATGACACCCACCGGCGTGGGTGCAAAGGTGACAACGATGTCCCCAACGCCGCGGTCTGCCCCACTATTGGAAACGCTCGCAGTGATGATTGCCGCAGTTCCCACAACTCCGGTGGCGGCACCCGCTAGGGCAACCGCAGCGTCGGGCAGTGAATAGACCCGGAGGGAAGTTGTCGCGTCAAACTGCGCCGTGCCATCGTCGCCATGGATGGTCACAACGTAGGTGCCGTCGTTACCTGGAGGGACCGCCCCGGTGATCGCAAATTCGCTGCTCGTGCGTCCGGCGGTCAGCGCCAGGCCCGTGGGCAATCCACTCGCGGAGACGGTGTAATTGGTGGAGCTGAAACCCTCCACCCTGAAGGCAATCGACGTTGCGTGGTTCACATGGACGTCATTGTGGGTGGGCAGATCTAGAACACCCGGAGCTGCGGTGGTGATGAGAAAGTGTTGCGAGGCACCCCAGTTGGGGACCTCAACGGTGAACGCGTATTGCGCGGGGTCGTTGGGGGGCGTGCCACATGCCTGGTAGTCGTAGTCATCGACCTTGGTCAGCGCCAGCCACGAGGCCCCGGCCAAGTTCACCGGCCCAATCACGTCCACCGTGTTCGCCGCGAGGTGGACGGGGATGCACAGCGGGAGCCCCACATACACGCCGGGGCTCGCGATGGGATCAATCGTGAGCGACGGCGCTCCGCCAGCCCAATAGGTAAAGGTGACCTTGACGTCGGGGTAGTTGCTGGCAACCGCGCTCGAGATTGAGGACCGCGAATACGCAACGCCACCGCCTCCACCGGAACCAGGGCCGCCAGGGGGTCCAGCCGAGGTAGCGCCGGAGCCCGCGAAGCAGCCCGCGCCGCCGCCACCCCCGCCCCCTGCGGAGGACGAGTCCTCGCCAGGACCGCCATCGAGCCCATCCTGGCTGGGCCCAGTGCTGTAGGGACCGTCTAGGTGCTCTTTGTCCGTCACGGATGGGGACACGCAGTAGCCCATGGATGCGCCTGGCACACCGTCGCCAGTTTCCGTGACGCTGGGCGTGAAGCCCCGCGTGTCATCCGGGTTGAGGGCAGCGGCACCGCCTTTGGCGGCAGCGTTGCCTTTGGCGAATCCCGCCGCGCCGCCGCCGCCACCGCCGCCGGGGGCGACGACCAGCCACGGGTGCACGCTGTTCTCATCTTGCAAGAACACACCGGAGCCGTTGCCACCTGCTCCGCCGTCGCCCGCCGCCAAGCTGCCGGTGCCGCCCTGCCCGCCGTAGAGGTTCCCGTACGCGCCGTTGACGATAATGCCAAGCGTGTCCCCAGGCTGCACAAAATGCGTGCCCCCAATGGGCACCGTGGATGTCACTCGGAGCCCCGCGCCGCCTGGGTAGCCGGGCAGAGATTCGCCTTGCAGACTGCCGTCAGGGAACGTCACGGTCTCGCCGTCGTGGCCCACTGACCCACTCGCGACAATCGTCATCGAAATCGCATTCTCCGGGACCGGGAGGTAGTGCACCACGGTTTCGTCGTCGTAGTAGTGGCTCGCCTTTGTGAGGACGGAGCGGACATCAATCGTTGTGGTCGCGGTGGAGTCGCCGGGTCGCTGGAGGAGGTGCCGCCCATCAAACAGCTGGCGGCCCGACGCTCCCAGCGAGTCGAACCCGGTAACCGTCACCTCTGTGGTGGCGTCGCCTTTGGTAAAGGCCAGGCTCGCCGTAGGCCCGGTTGTCGCCACGCCCGTGCCGCCGTGGACCCACACATACCGGTCGGGCGCGGGGGTGCCAGGCACGGCGGTGAAGGTCACTGCCTCGCCCACGTTGGCGGTACTCGGCCCGGATACAGAGAGAACCTGGGGAGAAACCGATGGCACGCGCACCACATTGGTTATCTCGCCCTTTTGCGCGCGTTGCACGGAATCGTAGGTGCTGCTGCCGAGGTCATACGTGATGACGCCGGTGACTCCGGAACTGGGGCTGAGAAAGGCGTCAAGGTAACGGCCGCCAATAGCCGGGGCAAGCTTGACGGCGGGGGAATCGAAGTTGCCGAAGTTGCGGAAGGTCAGATCATATTGACTGGTCACGTAAACCTGGCCGCGAGCTCGGTCCAGCACCAGGAGCACCTCTGGGTTTTGTTGAATTTCGAGGTCGGAGAGGCTCAGATGGCCATCGGGCAGTGGCATGTTGATGTGTGTGTAATCCTGCGTCGAGTACCGCTTCACCACCTGGTGATCCCCGTCTCCCACCCAGAAGAAGCCACCGGAGTTGCTCATCACCATGCCCACCGCAGCGCCGTCGAAATCCATGGACTCGCCGAGTGTCCCGCTGGTCAGGTCCACCACCTGGATGTCACCTCCGGCTGAGGACGCCACGTAGGCCGCCGAGCCGTCTGGTGACACCACAAACTGAGTTGGCACGTGGGGGAGGGCGATGGACTGCGCCACCGCCAAGGTGGCGGGATCGACTATCACTAACGCATTGGGCAAGGACGTGAGAACGGCGAGGGAGAAGGTGCCAGGAATGACGCCAATGCTGACGGGAGTCACCGCGAAGTC
>CAYMRO010000140.1:0-5793 GCA_964392875.1 uncultured Demequinaceae bacterium | reverse complement strand
TCGCCGACGGCACTCACAGTTGGGTGGGCATGCAATGAGTGGGCTCGTAGACACGTTTGGGCGCGTGCACCGCGACCTGCGCATCTCCCTCACGGACCGTTGCTCGCTGCGGTGCACCTATTGCATGCCAGCGGACGGGGTGCCGTGGCTCAAGTCCAACGTGATGCTCACCACCGAGGAATTGGTGCGTCTCACGCGCGTTGCCGTTGGCCTTGGGGTGCGCGAAGTGCGCCTCACGGGCGGCGAGCCTCTCTTGCGTCCGGACGTCGTGGACGTGGTCCGGGAACTCGCGGCGATCGACTCCCCCGATGGCCCCCTCGACCTATCGCTCACCACCAACGGCTTGCGCCTGCCTGCACTCGCCGCGCCCCTGCGGGATGCGGGCCTAGCGCGCGTCAACATCTCCATCGACACCTTGCAGCGGAGCCGATTCATCGAACTCACGCGGCGCGACCGCCTCGCCGACACCCTCGCAGGCATCGAGGCGGCTCAGGTGGTTGGCTTTGCGCCCATCAAACTCAACGCGCTCATCATGCGGGGCGTCAATGATGACGAGATCGGCGACCTCGTTGAGTTCGCGGTTGATCGCGGCCTGCAGATGCGGTTCATCGAGCACATGCCACTCGATGCGGGCCACACGTGGCGCCGGGAGGAGATGGTGACGGCTGGCGAAATCCTCGCGGAGGTTGCCAAGCGATTCACGATTGTGCCGCTCGGCGCGCACGGCAGCGCCCCCGCGGAAGAGTGGGCCATCGAGGGCACGGCCGCGACTGTTGGCGTCATCGCCTCGGTCACGCGCACGTTTTGCGAACGCTGTGACAGGGTGCGGCTCACCGCCGATGGCCAGTTCCGCAATTGCCTCTTCGCCCACGAGGAGAGCGATTTGCGCTCGCTCATGCGCGAGGGCGGCTCCGACGACGATCTTGCACAAGCGATGAAGGCGTGCGTCACGCGCAAGCGCCCCGGCCACGGCATCGACGACGTTGACTTTGTGCAGCCAAATCGCCCCATGAGCGCTATCGGCGGGTGACGTGACGTGGCTCGACCCCCGCGCCGGCGCCGCATGGACCGGCTCACCACCGTATGGATGCTGCTCGCCCTAGTGGCGGCAGTGGTGGCCATCGCCACCCGCAACATGTTGCCGCAAACCTGGTGGACCACCATCCACCTCGTGACCCTTGGAGTCCTCACCAACGGCATTCTGCAATGGTCCTGGTATTTTGCGCGCAGCATCTTGCGCCTAGCTCCAACGAACCGGCATGCGGGCCGCGACGCCAACGTGCGGTTCATCGCCTTCAACCTGGCCCTGGTTGGGCTCATCGCCACGATGTGGCTGGCCGCCACGTGGGCCGTAGTGGCCTTCGCCACGGTGATCGGCTGCGTCATCGCGTGGCACGCGATAGCGCTCCTGCAGGCGCTCCGCACCTCGCTTGGGTCGCGCTTTGCGCCCATCTTGCAGTACTACGTTGTGGCTTCCGGATTCTTTGTCATTGGGTGTGCCGTGGCTGGGTTTCTCTCGGTGGCGCTCACTGATCCTCACTCCCCTGCCTGGTTGTCCGACGCTCGGGATGAGCTGTCGCTCGCACACGTGGTGGTCATGGGGCTGGGTTGGATAGGGCTGTCCATCGCCGGCACCATCGTGACCCTGGGCCCCACCGTGATGCGCACGCGCATGGACGATCGCGCCGCGCCGTGGGCGATGCGCGCCTTGCCGTGGCTCGCAGGCAGCGTGCTCGCGTGCGCGGCAGCCATGGTTGCGGGATCTCTGATTATCGCTGGCGCTTTCCTCGCGGTGTTCGTGGTGGCGCTGGGGCTATGGATAGTGGTGCCGCTCCTGGGTGCGGCCCGCACGCGCGGGCTGCGCGAATTCCCCGCTTGGTCCATGGCCCTCGGCCTCGCCTGGATTGGCGTTGGGCTCATCGTGCTGTGCGTGGTGCTTATGGTGAGCCCCGATGCCACGAGCGCGCGCAATAGCGCGATGGCTTGGATTCCACTCATCGGCGTTGGCGGCTTTGCCCAGCTATTTGTTGGCGCGCTGAGTTACTTGCTGCCTGTTGTAGTTGGTGGCGGCCCAAGCGCGCTGCGCGCAGGAATCGCCGCTATCGAGACGTACGGGCCGGTACGTGTCACGGTGCGCAACGGCGCGCTTGTGCTGCTCGCGATCACGGTTGGCGCGGGCTCCCCCGCCCGCTGGGCGTGGTGGCTGCTCGTGGCGGGCACATTCTTGACCGACATTGGCCTCATGGGCGTTGCCGGAATGCGCCAGGCGCGTACCAAGCGTGCCAACCGCTCGGAGGAACTAGTGAGCGTGGCTATGCCCTTGATGCGTGCACCTGAAAGCTCCACAGACTCCCTGGAACGCCCGTGACTCGGCTCCCGGTTAAACAAGCACCCAGCCTCAAGCGCTCGCCGCGCAGCAATCAGGCGATCGTTGGTGCTGCCATCGTGGCGCTCGTGACGCTCATCGCGCTCATCGGCATGCCGCGCACGGTCCAGAGTTCCCCCCACCCGGGAGCCACGGGCGGCACGGCAGGAGCCGTGGTGCCAACTGGCGAGACCACCACGGTGGCGGTGACCGTAGACGGCATGTCGTTTGTGCCCAACCGCATCGAAGTGCCCGTGGGGAACAATCTCAAGATCGAGTTCCACAACACGGGTGACCAAACGCACGATCTGGTGCTCGCCAACGGCGCCAAGACCGGCCATGTGGCCGCGGGTGACAGCGCCACGCTCGACGGCGGAGTGATAGGCGCCACCACGGAGGGCTGGTGCTCGCTGCCGGGCCATCGCGCCATGGGCATGACGCTCGAGGTGGTTGCTACCGGAAATGGGACCGACGCTGCGCCCCCTGGGCACGGCTCTGGCGGTCACGACATGGGCGACATGGGCAGCGGCGAGGCCGACGCCGCCAGCCCCACCATGGCGCAGCTCATGCGGCAAGCCCAGGCGTCCGCTCCCGCTCCCGCCGCGCTCGAGCCGCTCACGGCGCAAACCCATCACGAGTACACGTTCTCGGTGACCGAATCCACCGACCCCGTGGTGGACGGGCTCACGCGCGCCATCTGGACCTACAACGGCACCTCACCAGGGCCAACGCTGCACGGCGCGGTGGGCGACACCTTCACGATCACGCTCGTGAATGACGGCACCATGGGCCACTCCATTGACTTCCATGCGAGCGATCTGGCGCCCGATCTCCCCATGCGCACCATCGAACCTGGCGAGAGCCTCGTCTACGAGTTCACGGCGCACCGTGCCGGGATCTGGATGTATCACTGCGGCACCATGCCCATGTCGCAGCACATTGGTAACGGGCTCTTTGGTGCGGTGGTGATTGACCCTCCTGGGCTCGAGCCCGTGGACGAGTCCTACGTACTCATGCAATCCGAACTGTACTTGGGCGCTAACGGCCAGCCAGCGTCGGCCGCAAAGGCCGCCGCCATGACACCCGACGTCATGATGTTCAATGGCCGCGCATTCCAGTACGCGGCGCATCCGCTGACCGCCAAGGTTGGCGACCGCGTGCGGCTGTGGGTGCTCGATGCTGGGCCCAACATGTCACTTTCATTCCACGTTGTTGGTAAGCAATTTGACACTGTGTGGACGGAGGGCGCCTACACGGTCAAGGATGGCGGCCCAAGCGGCGCGGACGGCGCGCAAGTGCTGCCGCTGCTCGCCGCGCAAGGCGGCTTCGTGGAGTTCACGGTGGACGAGGCCGGGCACTACTCCATCGTCAATCACCAGATGAGCCTCGCCGAAAAGGGCGCTCAGGGCGTGCTGGAAGTCACCGCCAAGTAGGCGGCGGCTAGCCGCCTGCAAAGGGGGGAAGCACGTCCACAACATCGCCCGCGTGGAGGGCCCTGTCATCATCGAGGCGGTCTCCGTCGCGCAGCATGCTGCAACGGGAGATCACCTGGGGGGCCGTCTCGCTGTAGCCGGAGAGCAAATCCCTAAGCGAAGCGACGGTTGCCGCATCGAGGCTCAATTCCTCGGCGCCAAGGGATTCCGCGGCGGCCGCGAATGCGCGCACGGTGACGGTCATTGCGGCGCCCAGCGTGACGCGAGAGCTTGTGCACGTTCGCACTCGGGTGCGAGGTCGTCCCCCTTGGCGCCGCGCAGGCCCGCGGCGTAGCCCACCAGGAACGTCGAGAGCGGTGCGGCCGGACGCACCACGGAATGGGCGGCGTCGGCCGCAACGTCGAGGAGTGCCTGGACGTCTACATCCGTGAGGTCAAGGTTCAACTCGCTCGCGAGTTCATTGACCCACGTGGTGAGAACATCTTCAGTCATTGCTGCGCTCCTCTGGCAAGCCCTGCTCCGCAAAAAACGTGGCGTCATCCCACGTATCGAGGTCTCGCGACGCACCGTCTGGATCCTGCACGGCGGTCATGACGAGTCCTGCCACCAGCGTACGCATTGACGCCCCAGCCGAGGTGCCGTGAGCACGCTCCGCGAGTGCCTCCGTGCGATAGATGGCGAGCAGGGACTGCTCGCGACCCTCCGCGTCCACGATCCACGCGCCGTGGGCCTGGTGCGCGCTCTCAAGCTGGTGCAGCGCGGCCACGAGCAGCGGCAGCGCGCGCGCAACGTGCGGGATGTCTACGGCAAGTGCGAGCGTCCATTTCGCGGGAGCGCGGGCCGCGGCAAGCGCGGCCAGGCCAGCCGCAATCGCGGCAGCAGGGCCACCGCCCGGCGGCTCCTCGAGCGTCCAGGCAACGCCATCGCGACGCGGGCCACCAACGATGACCACCCCGTGAGCGCCGTCCACCGCTCCCAAGGTGCGGTCCAGGAGGCTCGAACCCCCCACCACAAGGTCGGGTTTGGAGGCACCGCCAAGGCGCGTGCCCGCACCGCCAGCGACTATCACCACGTCGACCTGATCTAGCCCGCCGCGAGTACCAGGGATGTTGTCAGTCACGGGTCCACGAACCCGAGCGTCCGCCCTCCTTGGCGATGAGGCGGATGTCGCGAATGGTGGTTCCCTTGTCCAGCGCCTTGACCATGTCGATCACATTGAGGGCCGCAACGCTCACGGCGGTGAGAGCCTCCATTTCCACTCCCGTGCGGTCCGCCGTGGAGACGGTTGCGGTGATGCGCACCCCCTCGTCCTCGATGTCCACGTCTACCGTCACACCGTGAACGCCGATCACGTGGGCCAATGGCAACAGCTCCGGGGTGCGCTTTGCTGCCGCGATGCCAGCGATGCGCACTAGGGCCAGGACGTCGCCCTTGGGCACGGCTTCATCGCGCAAAGCGGTCACCACGTGCGGAGCGCACGCCACAAATCCTTGAGCCCTTGCCTTGCGAACCGTTGGCTGCTTGAGGGTGACATCAACCATGCGCACGGCACCACGGCGGTCTAGATGGGTGAACTCGGTCATGTGTAGAACCTCCTGACAAAGACTGTATCCCCTGGTAACACGTGGTCCACGGCGGCCGTAACCCGGGCCAGCGCATTGGCCGTTGCCAACCGGGCAGCCAAGTGAGAACCGGAGCCGCCCGACGTTGCGGGAACCACCTCGCGCCCATCCCAGGTCACCGGTATGAACTGCTCGCGTCCACGTGGGCAGGTCCACTCAGCACCCGCCACCGCGGACACCCACTCGGGTTCCGCCACGCCAAGCATGGCGCGCACTGCGGGACCTACAAAGAGCTCCACTGAAACCGCAACGGCAACGGGGTTGCCCGGCAAACAGATCACGGCCTTGCCAGCCACCGTGCCAAGACCTTGCGGCTTCCCTGGTTGCATGGCAACTGTCATGAACTCCACGCCCACGGACGCCAGTCCCGCCT
>CAYMRO010000139.1:0-5876 GCA_964392875.1 uncultured Demequinaceae bacterium | reverse complement strand
TCCACCTCACCGGTCTCTAGTCCGCGGCCAACCACCAGGATGAACGGCGCTCCAATGAGCTCCGCATCCTTGAATTTGACGCCTGGCGAGACCTTGAAGCGATCGTCGTAGCAGACCTCAACGCCCGCGGCCTCGAGGGCGCTGGAAAGCGTGGACGCCGCCTCGAACACGGCGTCCTCCTTGCCGGTTGCCACCACGTGCACTTGGTATGGGGCCACGTGAATGGGCCACTTGAGGCCAAGCTCGTCGTTGTTGTTCTCGGCGAGCAGTGCGAGTGCGCGCGTGACGCCAATGCCGTACGAGCCCATCGTCACGACTGCCTGCTTGCCGTTCTCGTCAAGCACCTTGAGGTCCAGCGCTGCCGCATACTTGCGGCCCAGCTGGAAGATGTGACCAATCTCAACACCGCGAGCGAGCGTGAGGGGTCCGGATCCGTCCGGTGCCGGATCGCCCGCACGCACGGTGGCGCCCTCGATGGTCCCGTCGCCCGTGAAGTCGCGGCCGGCCGTCAGTTCAAAGACGTGCCGTCCCTGGCGGTCAGCGCCCGTGATCCAGCGCGTGCCTGGCACCACGCGGGGGTCTAGAAGATACGGGATGGCGGTGTCACCCTCGTCTCCCCGCTCAACGCCCTGGGCGCGTGCCTGCGGACCCAACGCACCCGGACCTATGTAGCCCTTCACGAGTTCCGGGTGCGCAGCGAAGTCGGCGTCGCCTGCGGCCTCCACGACGCTTGGTGACAGTGCCGCCTCCAAGCGCGTCATATCCGCGTCGCGGTCTCCCGGCAGGCCCACAACGAGCAGTGACCGCTCCCCCGTGGGCGCCGTGATGGCGAGCACCACGTTCTTAAGGGTGTCCGCTGCCGTCCATTCGCGGTCTCCGCGCGGGAAGCGCTCATTGGCCACCGCCACGAGCGATTCGATCGTGGGCGTGTTAGGCGTGTCCTCGACGTGGGCAGCCGGTGCGTTGGTCCAGTCGATGCTCGGCGGCACCGGCGTTGAGACGGCCTCGACGTTTGCCGCGTAGCCGCCGTGGGAATGCACGTACGTGTCTTCGCCAATGGGCGTGGGGCTCAAGAACTCCTCAGATTTGGAGCCTCCCATGGCACCGGACATCGCAGAAACGATCACGTAGTCGAGGCCCAGTCGCTCGAAGATGCGAATGTAGGCGGCGCGTTGCGCCTGGTAGGAAGCCTCGAGCCCGTCATCGGTGCTGTCAAAGGAGTACGCGTCCTTCATGATGAACTCGCGCCCACGCAGCAGGCCCGCGCGGGGCCGCGCTTCGTCACGGTACTTGTTCTGAATTTGGTAGATCGTGAGCGGCAAGTCCTTGTACGAGGAATACAGGTCCTTCACGAGCAGCGTGAAGACCTCCTCGTGCGTGGGCGCCAGCAGGTAGTCGCCGCCCTTGCGGTCTTGCAGGCGGAAGATGTTGGGTCCGTAGTCGCTCCAGCGGCCCGATGCTTCATACGGCTCCTTGGGCAGCAGGGCAGGGAAATGCACCTCTTGGGCGCCCGCCGCATCCATCTCCTCGCGCACCACGCGCTCAACCTTGGCGAGCACCTTGAGACCCAGCGGGAGCCACGAGTAAATGCCGGGCGCGGCGCGGCGAATGTAGCCCGCGCGCACCAGGAGCTTGTGCGAGGCGACCTCGGCATCGGCGGGGTCTTCGCGCAAAGTGCGCAGGAACAGCGTGGACATCCGGAGCATGGGTCAAGAGTACTGGCGAGCGCCCTAGAACATGATCGTCGCGAACGTCCCCACGCGCTCAAAGCCAACGGCGTCGTATGCCGCGATGGCGGCTGTGTTGAAGTCGTTCACGTAGAGCGACACCGTTGGGGCCAGGGTGGCCCTGGTGGCCGCGATGACCGCGGCAGTCCCCGCCCGCGCCAGCCCGCGGCCACGCAGCGAGGGGTGCACCCACACGCCCTGCAGTTGGGCAACGGAACCGCCTAGCGCGCCCACCTCGGTCTTAAAGACCACGGCCCTGCGCCCATCAACCGTTCCGTACTGCAGAAAGGCCCTGCCTCCACGCACCAAGTTGCGCAGGCGATCTTCATACGCCACCCGTCCGTGGCGCATGGGGTCATAGCCCACTTCGCCGATGAACATGTGGACGCATGCGGGCAGGAGGTCGTCGTAGTCGTCGAGAGTTGCGCGGCGCACGGCATCGAGGTCCAGCCCATCCGCCGCGATCCCGTCAACGTGGCGCGCGGGGCCGGAAATCGCCATGGACAATTGCCGCGCGCGCACTTCGCGCGCGGGTCCCCACCACGGCTCCAACCTCCCCCACAGGTCAAGGGTCACTTCCGCGTTGCCAACCAGGGCCGCGGGCCGGGCGAGGCGCGAGACCGCGCCAGCCGCAACGTCGGCCCTCTGGGAGTCAGCGGTGAGTTCGTCAGCGGCGGGAAGTACCGCTGTGAAATTGGCGCCGTTCCACACCACACCGGCGAGTTCGCGGCCAAGGCCAGCCCGGCGTCGGACTCCCCAGAGGCCCGCAGAGACGTGGCCCGAATGCAGAGCCGTCTCAAGGTGCATCGCGGGCACAACGGACGCCACGGGATCCAGCTTGCACAAGGCGAGCGCAGACTCGATCTCACGCCGCTGGAGGGGCGCAATGCTGTGTTGCGCGCGCCTCAGCAGCGAATCGGTCATGACGCGGCGATCACCTGCGGCGTGGCGCCCTCGATGGGCTCCATGGTCTCGGCGAGCTTCATTGCCTCTTCGATGAGGGTCTCGACGATGTCCTTCTCCGCAACGGTCTTGATGACCTCGCCCTTGACAAAAATCTGGCCCTTGCCGTTGCCGGACGCCACGCCAAGATCGGCCTCGCGCGCCTCGCCCGGACCGTTGACAACACAGCCCATGACGGCAACGCGCAGGGGCACTTCCATACCTTCGAGCCCGGCGGTGACCTTCTCGGCGAGTTCGTAAACGTCAACTTGCGCGCGGCCGCACGAGGGGCAGGACACGATCTCAAGTTTGCGTGGGCGCAAGTTGAGGCTCTGCAGAATCTGGATGCCCACCTTGACCTCCTCTACGGGAGGTGCGGAAAGCGAAACACGAATGGTGTCGCCGATCCCCTGGCTCAGAAGCGCGCCAAACGCGGTCGCGGACTTGATGGTGCCCTGGAACGCCGGGCCCGCCTCGGTCACGCCAAGGTGCAGCGGCCAATCGCCGGCTTCGCTCAGCAGTTCGTAGGCGCGCACCATGATGACGGGGTCGTTGTGCTTGACGGAAATCTTGAAGTCGTGGAAGTCGTGCTCCTCGAAGAGGCTCGCCTCCCAAACGGCGGATTCCACGAGCGCCTCGGGCGTGGCCTTGCCGTACTTGGCGAGCAGCCGAGGGTCAAGGGAGCCTGCATTCACGCCAATGCGGATGGACGTGCCGTGGTCCTTCGCTGCCTGGGCGATTTCCTTGACCTGGTCGTCAAACTTCCTGATATTTCCCGGATTGACACGCACTGCGGCGCAGCCCGCCTCGATTGCGGCAAACACGTACTTGGGTTGGAAATGAATGTCTGCGATCACGGGAATGTTGGACTTGCGCGCGATGGCGGGCAGGGCGTCGGCGTCGTCTTGCGTGGGGCACGCCACCCGCACGATGTCGCAACCAGCCGCCGTGAGCTCCGCGATCTGCTGCAGAGTGGAGTTGATGTCTTCGGTCTTGGTTGTGCACATGGACTGCACCGAGACGGGCGCATCGCCGCCAACAAACACCGAACCCACTTTGATCTTGCGGGTGGGGCGGCGCGGTGCGAGCACCGGCGCGGGAAGGGCTGGCATGCCCAGCGCTATTGAAGTCACGCTTCCAGTATCTCCCAACAGTGCCAGCTAGATGCTCACGGGCGCAACGATGTCCGCGATCACGAGGATTGCGCCCATAGCGATCAGCAGGCCAAACACTCCGTAGGCGAGGGGCATCATGCGAGCCACATCCACGTAGCGGGGCTTGGGCAAGCGGCGCAGACGTGCCCAACCGTTCTTGATGCCTTGCCACAGGGCCGACGCTATGTGGCCACCATCGAGCGGCACGAGCGGGATCATGTTGAACGCGAAGAGCGCGAGGTTGAGGCCCGCGAGCAAGTTGAGCATGTCGGCCATCTTGAGCTTGGCGCTGTAGCCCTCCACCTGCGCGGAGACGATGTCGCCGGAGATGCGCCCAACCCCCACCACACCCATGATGGAGGACGTACTGCGCTCCTCGATCCCGAGCATCGCTCGAGTGGTGTGGTAGATCTGCACGGGCAGCGTGGCGATCGTGTTGAACACGGCACCGGTGTAATTCCACGTGGTTTCCACGCCGCTCAAGGGGCCCTGGCGCACAAGATCGGTTCCGGGATAGAACCCAAGGTAGCCAACCGTGGTGCCGTTGTTGTCTACCGCCGCAAGAGTGGTGGTGAGGACCAAGACTTCTCCGTTGCGATCAACCGTGATCGCCACCGGCTGGCCGGGGCGCGTAGCGAGCGCCGCGGTCAAGTCCGTCCACGCGGCAACGGGCTCATCGTCGATCGCCGTGATGATGTCGCCCTCCTGGAGCCCAGCGATGGAGGCCGGGGAGGCGGGATCGGAAGCGGTGCATTCGGTGGCCGACGCTGCGGGCACGCACGCTGTCACCTGGGAGACCGTGTGGTTGGTGGTGGGCAGCCCAACGCCCACCTGCACAATGGTGAACAGCAACACCGCGAGAACGAGGTTGACGAACGGGCCGCCGAACATCACGACTACCTTGCGCCACCACGAGAGGTGATAGAACGCACGGTAGTCCTCACCTTCCAGCACCTCGTCAACGGAAGCGGAGCGGGCGTCGGCGATGATTTCGCCAATGCGGCCGCGCATCTTGACGGGCTTAACGGCCTCCTCCGGCGGGATCATGCCAACGATGCGCACAAATCCACCGAGCGGGATGGCCTTGACGCCGTACTCGGTCTCCTTGCCCTGCCGGGACCACAGCGTGGGTCCAAAGCCAACGAAGTACTGACTGACGCGCACGCCGAACTTCTTGGCGGGGATCATGTGGCCAAGCTCGTGGAGCCCAATGGACACGGCAAGGCCCACAACGAAGATGAGAATCCCCAACAGCTGCAACATGCTTACACCCTACTTTTTTGCGGCGAGAGCCATGCGAGTGCGCTCTCGCGCCCACACCTCAGCAGCCTCGACGGCCTCCACTGACGACGCGTCCGCGCCGCCGTACGCCTCCACAACGCTCAGCACGGTCTCCACGATCCCGAGGAATGAGATATTCCCCACGGCAAAGGCAGCCACACACTCCTCGTTTGCCGCATTGAAGACGGCTGGGTGCAGTTCCGAGGCCGCAAGCGCCGCACGTGCCACGCGAATCGCTGGGAACGTGTCCTCGTCGAGCGGCTCGAACGTCCACTCGCGCGGCTGGCTCCAATCGAGAGGCACGCCGATGTTGCCGAGGCGCTCCGGCCAGCTGAGACCAAGCGCAATGGGCAGCCTCATGTCCGGCGGCGAAGCTTGCGCGATCGTGGAGCCGTCAACGAACTCCACCATCGAGTGGATCACCGACTGCGGATGCACCACTACGTCGATGCGCTCCGCCGGAATGTCAAAGAGCAAGTGCGCCTCGATCACCTCGAGCGCCTTATTGACCATGCTCGCCGAGTTGACCGTCACAACTGGGCCCATGTCCCAGGTTGGGTGCTTGAGCGCGTCCGCGTAGGTTACGCTCGCGAGTTCGGCTTTGGTACGGCCACGGAAGGCGCCGCCCGACGCTGTCACCACTAGGCGCCGCACCTCACCTTTGGTGCCGGAGCGAAGGGCCTGCGCGAGTGCGGAGTGCTCGGAATCGACGGGAACCAGCTGATCTGGACGCAACAGCGAACGCTTCACGAGCGCGCCACCCGCAACCAGT